>CAMCJC010000198.1 GCA_945875065.1 uncultured Propionibacteriaceae bacterium
CGTCCTGATCCTGCTCGGCGAGGATCCGGAGCCGACGGTGCTGCTTACCGAACGTGCGGGGACGCTGAACAGCCACGCGGGCCAGATCTCGTTTCCCGGCGGTGCGATCGAACCGGGGGAGAGTCCTATCGAGGCGGCCCTCAGGGAGGCGCGGGAGGAGGTGGGGCTGGAGTCCGCGACCGTCCTCGGCTGCCTGCCCCGTAGCTCGATACCCGGAGGCTTCGACGTGACTCCCGTCGTCGCGTCGTGGCGGGCCCGGCCCCTGGCCCCCGTCGATGCCGGGGAGGTCGCGAAGGTGGCGACCATCGAACTGGCCCGTTTGGCGAACCCGGCGGCGCGCGTCACCGCGACGTTGCCGCGCGGTTATCGGGGGCCGGCGTTCTTGGCCGGCGACTGGTTCGTGTGGGGTCTGACGGCGCACCTGATTGATCTGACGCTGCGGCTGGGCGGCTGGGAACGGCCGTGGGATCGCAGCATCGAGGTATCGGTGCCGGAACGGTTTCGGTAGGTCAGCGGTCCTTGAGAGCGCGGGTGCTGGGCTTGGTGGAGAGCAACTCGGCGCCGGAGACGGTGTCGGTGATCGCGATGAAGGTGGCCTTGGCCTCCTCGATGGTCGCGGTCGGAGCCTTGACCTTCTTGAACTGGCCGCGGGCCAGCAGCGCCAGGATGACGGCGACGATCAACGCGAAGATCATCGAGATCAAGAAGCCGATGGTAAACGCCCCGAGGACGCTCATGTGCAGTGTCGCCTCGAAGATCCAGCCGATGGCGAAGGCGAGGGTAACGACGAACATCCAGCCGGCGTGCAGCAGGAAGACGGCGGCGCCACCCGCGAAACCGGTGCCGAACGCGCCGTGCTTGGCCGCGGGCTTCAACTCGAGTTTCGCCAGTTCCTTCTCGCGGGTCAAGAACTCGATCAGGGTGTCGCGCACCTGCTGGAAGGCGGTCGGTGCCATGTGTCTTCCTTTCCCGCGTTGGACTCGGACTTGGAGCCTAGCCTACGGCCAACGCGGCTGGGACGGCGGGGGGACGTCGATCTTGATACCGGAATCGGGCAAAGCGACGGGCGCGGTGAGTTCCTCGTGGTCTACCCAGGCCCGCCATGCCAGTAGTTGGAACGGCAGTCGCAGGTTCTCGCCGGGGCGCACGGACTGCTCGAACAGGGACCGCACCTCGTCGGCCAAGCGTTCCCGCTGGGGCTCGCTGAGGCCACGGGACAACGGTTGGGCCGCGACGAGGTGCTGGAGGTCGGTCAGCGCGATCTCCTTCCAGATCCGAAAGCCGCGGTGCTCGACCTCCGGGAAGTACTTGCAATCGTCGATGGCCTCCAGAGAGTCCTGGCCGTAGTCGCCGCGCATCGCCATCGGGTCGTAGTGGCGCAGGAGGGCGACGAGGCGCCGTACCCACGGCACGGAGTCGTCGCGGACGACGTACGAGGCCGCGAAGAAGCCGCCTTGCCGCAGCACCCGCGCGATCTCCGGTAGGGCGCGGGGCGCGTCGAACTTGTGGAAGCTCTGATGGCAGACCACGACGTCAAACTGGCAAGGGTCGATGGGCATCGATTCGGGGCGGGCCCAGATCGGGGTGATGTCGCCGCGGGAACGCAGGCGGTCAACGTCGCGGTCCTCGTGGGCCATAGCGAACACCGAGTGGCCCTGCTCGACGAGGAGCGCGGCGATGTGAGGGTCGCCGATCGTCAGCGCCCGGACCCCGTCCCACATGGTCAGCCATGCCAGGGCCTCGGGGGGCAGCGGGTTGGTCTTCGACATCGTTTCCTGCAGGTGGTTGGGGAAGTGTTGGGGCAAGGTTATCCACAGATTCTCCGCGGGCCCACTATTGTGGGCCGGCGGTTCCCAAAGTGGTAAGTGTGAGCACAACAGTTGTTTCCAGCCCTCTGCTGGTGAGCCGCGACGCGGTTTTGATCGAGTCCGTGGAGGCGACGGCGCTTGCTCTGGGGGTCGAGTTGCGGGTCGTCTCGGAGCGGGAGGCAGTTCACGAACAGTGGCCTTCGGCGGTGTTACGCCTAGTCGGACCCGATTTGGTGGGGCGTGTGCAGCCCTTCGGGCCGCAGCCGGCCACGTTCGTCATCGGGTTCGATCAGCAGGCGTTGTTGCGGGCTTCCACCGAGCTGTCGGCTCCCGTGATCTTGCTGCCGGAAGGGAATAGGCGGCTCGCCGAGCTGCTGACCGACGACGGGCCGGGTCCTGGCGCGGGAGTAGTGGTTGCGCTGGCGGCGGCTTCCGGCGGGCTGGGGGTGAGCACGCTGGGAGTCGCGTTGGCGGCGCGCGCAGCCGAGTCGGGGAGGCGGGCGGTCGTCGTCGATCTGGGGCGCGGCGGCGGGGTCGACCTGCTGTTCGGGGCCGAGCGGCTACCCGGGGCGACCTGGGATGACCTGTACGCCACTAGCGGGGAGGTCGGGGATCTGAGCCGGCATCTCGTCACCGTAGACGGCGTGCAGGTCCTGGCTAGGGGCCGTCGGGAGGGACACGAGCCGGACCGCACCGCCGTCGAGGCGGTCCTGCGGTCGCTGGTGCGCAGCCACGACGTCGTGGTCGTCGACGCGGGCGACGGGGCGCGCCTGCCCTGGGCGGGGCGGCAGGCGCAGCCACTGCTGGTCGTCGGGGCCGACGTGTACAGCGTTGCGGCTGCGCGAGGCCGGTCCGACCTGGTGCCCTCTGGCGTCGTCGTGCGGCGGGGTCGCGGGCGCGAGATCCCAGCGGGGGAGGTCGCTCGGGCGCTCGGCTGGCCCCTGGTTGGGGTGATCCGCGACGACCCACGGGTGCCGCGTCTGGCGTCGGTCGGGATCAGCGTAGGCTCGCGCGGGGCCAGACGCCTGGCTCGCGACACGAAGCGCCTTCTGGAACGGGTCGTCGAGTTTAAGGCGGGTCGCGATGCTTGAGGAGTTGCAGGTTCGGTTGGGCCGGCTGGGCCGCCCCCATACCACCGCGGACGTCGCGGTGGCGATGCGGCAGATGGGCTTGGTCGTCACCGACCGGGCCCTCAGGGAGGCGCTCGACGAGCTGCGTCGCAACTCCGTCGGTGCGGGCCCCCTGGACGAGCTGCTGACGCTGCCCGGCGTGACGGACGTCCTGGTCAACGGCCCTGACCAAGTGTTTGTCGACAAGGGGTCGGGATCAGAACCGACAGCCGTGAGATTCGACGACGATGAGGCGGTGCGGCGCTTGGCGATCCGGCTCGCCGCGAACGCGTCGCGGCGGCTCGACGACGCCCAGCCGTTCGTAGACGCGCGCCTGCCCGGTGGGGTGCGGCTCCACGCAGTCCTAGCCCCGACTGCGAGCCCGGGAACGTGTATCTCGCTGCGCGTGCCCAGCACGGTCGCGCTCACGCTGGAGCGCCTCGCCGAGCTCGGCACCCTCACCTCTACGGGCCTGCGGGTCTGCCGCGACCTCGTCGCCTCTAAAGCACCGTTTCTGGTCTCCGGCGGTACCGGCACGGGCAAGACGACGCTGCTCGCGGCATTGCTGGCCGAGGTACCCGAGCGGGAGCGGATAGTGATCGTCGAGGACTCGCGGGAGCTGTCCCCGCTGCATCCGCATTGCGTTCGGCTAGAAGGACGGCCAGCCAGCGCGGAGGGCTCCGGCGCGATCACGCTGACGACGCTGGTCAGGCAGGCGCTTCGAATGCGGCCCGACCGAGTGGTGCTGGGGGAGGCGCGCGGCGCGGAGGTCGTCGACCTGCTGACCGCCCTCAACACCGGGCACGAGGGTGGCTGCGGCACCATCCACGCCAACAGCGCTGACGATGTCCCCGCCCGCCTCGAGGCCCTCGCCGCGCTCGGCGGACTCGGGCGCGACGCCTGCCACGCGCAGGTGGCGGCGGCGTTGAAGGTCGTGCTGCATCTGCGGCGCGCGCCCGCTGGGCGCATCCTGGCGGAGGTGGGGGTGTTTCAGCGTGGGGATGACATGCTCGTCGCGGTGACGCCGGCGCTGACGTTCGGGCCGGCGGGGGAGACGGTCGGGCCGGGATGGCCTAGGCTGCGGGCGCTGCTGGGGTGGTCGTCGTGATTGCCGCGCTGCTCATGGCGTGCGCCGCCGCCCTGCTCGTCGGCGGGCCACCCGCATTGGGACGCCTGGACGCGCTGCAGCCTCGCGAGGCACACCTCGGACCGAAGGTCGCGCAGGTCCTCCTCGGCGTGGCGGTGCCCGTCTGCGCGGGGCTGGCCTGGGGGCCGCGGGGGCTCGCCTGGGCCACGGCGGCGACGATTGTCATCGCCGTCGTCTGGTGGCTGACCGACCGCACGCTGCGGGAACGAGCTCGTCGCGTCCGGGCTGCCGAAACCGCCCAGTTAGTGATGGCGCTGTCGCTGCTGCTTCGGGCGGGTCGGGTGCCCAGTGAAGCGCTGCAGGAAGTTGCGCGGGATTGCCCGGCTCTCGCTCCCGCCGTGGCGGCGGCGAACCTAGGGGCGGACGCGGCGGGCGCGCTGCAGGTCGCATCCGAGGTGCCCGGCCGTGAGGGGTTCGGCCACTTGGCATCCGCTTGGCGGGTAGCCGAACGGATGGGCGCCCCTGTCGCGGCCGTCCTCGCGCGCGTCGCGGAGGGGCTGCGCGCCGAGGATCATCTCAGGGGAGTCGTCGACGCTGAACTGTCGATGGCTCGCAACAGCGCCCGAGTCATGGCCGTCCTGCCGTTCTTTGCCCTCGGGATGGGGTTCCTGGTCGGCGGCAACCCGGTTGCGTTCCTGATCGGTAATCCTCTGGGCTGCTGGCTTGTCCTGGCCGCCGTCACGCTGGCAGCCGCCGGCTTGGTTTGGACCGAGAAGATGGGAGTTAGGACATGACCGCTCCGGAACTGGGGGCCCTGGTGGGCCTGCTCGTAGGCCTGACGGTACTGCTGACCTGGCGGCGCTCGCCCCTGACGCGCATCGAACCCGAGTCCGAGGGCATGAGGCTCTGGGAAGCCGCTGCCCGGCAGTGGCGACGGTGGCGGGCTAGAGCCAGGCCGGACCCTTCCGCCGCGGAGCTACCGCAGGTCCTTGAGCTGATGGCCGTGTGTCTCGACGCCGGGGCGCCACTCAACCACGCCGTCGCCACCGTCCGCAGTCTCAGTCCGCCGGCCTCGGCGGCCGTGCTGGCGCGGGTCATTAGCGACCTCGACGTCGGACGTGACCCCAGCGACGCGTGGCGCGGCTTGGCCCGGCACCCGACGTGGGGGCCGGTCGCGCTTGATCTCGCACGATCGCTGCGGTCCGGTTCCGGCATGGCCGAGGGCCTCCGGGTCCACGCCGACGAGGCGCGTCGCCGGCGCCGCGATGCCGCGATGCGTTCGGCCCGCGGGGTTGGGGTGAAGTCGGTGCAGCCGCTCGTAGTGTGCTTCCTACCAGCGTTCGTCCTGCTGGGAGTCGTGCCGCTGATCGCGTCGCTGCTGGAGCAGTTCCTCGTCCGGTCTTAGCCAGTCCTGGCAGAGTTGGGCGGGTGAACTGGGACTGGGTGCTGGCTGCGGATGAGGCGGTGTTGGTGAGACGCCGTGACGCGGCGGCCGGGATGTGGGGAG
>CAMCJC010000199.1 GCA_945875065.1 uncultured Propionibacteriaceae bacterium
CTTGCGGCCAATAGGTTTTGGCGACGACCGGCGCGAGGTTGAAGCCGATGAGCATGACGACGGCGCCAGTCACCACGGGCGGCAGGGCCCGATGAATGACGCGGGCACCCGCGAAGTGGATGATCAGGCCCACCATGAACAGCGTCAACCCGACCATCAGCAGGGCGCCCGACAGCGCAGCGGGGTTGCCGCCAGCGCCGTAGATCGCGGTCGCGACGCCGACGAACGACGCCGACGAGCCCAGGTACGAGGGGATACGGTGGTTGACGGCGAACAGGAAGATCAGCGTCGCCACTCCGGACATCATCACCGCGAGTTGAGGGTTCAGCCCCATCAACAGGGGGAAGACGAACGTCGCGCCGAACATCGCGACTACGTGCTGTGCGCCCAAGCCGATCGTCCGCCCCCAGCCGAGCCGCTCGGTGGGGCCAACCACCGCCCCCGGCTCCAGAATCCCGTTGTTGTGCAGCCTCCAGGCAAACATCAAAGTCCTTTCGATCCGGCGGCATGCTACGCCCGGGCTGCCGTGCTAGTCACGCCGGGGAAGGTACTGTGGGGGCATGGTGCAGGACGTTGTAGTTCTCGGGGCCACGGTCTCCGGCCTCACCGCAGCGAGACGGCTGGCATCCGACGGGTTCTCCGTCGTGGTGCTGGATCCGAACCCGGAGTTTGTCTCGGCCGCGATCGGGCACGGGCTGGCCGCGTGCGCCCACGCCAGCACCTGCTCCAATATGGCTGGCGCCTACAGCGACTCGGCTGTCACCGAGCATGTGCGTCGTAACCTAGCCGGGCTGGAGGAGATCCGGAAGGTCCTGGCCACTGGCGGGCTGGAGGCCACTCAGTGCGAGCTCCACGACCGATCCCTCGGGGTCGCTCTGGTGCGGGAGGCCGAACATGTCGCGCACCTGATGGTCGCGGCGGGGGCTGAGGTTGCGATCGTGGAGATGTCGGGCGGCCCCGTCCTGCAGTCCCCGGCCCTGCTGATCGACCCGCGGGCCTACGCCGAGGCGCTGCACTCGCAGGCGTCGACGGCCGGGGCCAGGATCACGCACGACGTGACCGTAACCCACATCCGGCGCCTCGACGGCCTGACGCAGGTGACGCTGCGCCGCAACCTCGCGTGGGTACGCGATGTCGAGATGTTCTCCGCGCACGCCGTCATCGACACGCTCGGCATCAGCCCGTGGGGCACGCTAGCCGGAGTCGGCACCGAGCAGTATGTGCCGACGCTGCGGGTGCCGGGGCGCTCGGAGGTCGCATCGCTCGACGCGGGTCCACCGATCTGGATGTGCCGGCCCGATGGGGACCACACCCTTCTGTTAGGCCCTAAATGCACCAAGGCGCAGTTGCCGGGGGCCGCGTCGGCGCTTTCGAACTGGGCCGCCGCCAAGTTCGGCACCCGCGACGGTGACGCCGGACACCTGGTGATCGACCCCAGCGACCACGGTCGCCCCATCGTCGGCGCCTCCGCTATCCCAGGCGGTTTCTACACGCGCGGCAACGGTCGCGGTGAACTCATGAACGGCACCGCGTCGGGCTGCTACCTAGCGTCGCTGCTGGTTGGCAGCGACGCGGCTCGCGGGGTCGCGCTGCCGTGGCTATCGCAGCTGCGGGCCGGTGCGATCAAGAAGCTGTTCCGCCGCTAGATCGTCCAATCCAGGCCAGAGCATGACTTTCGAAACCAGGCCCTAGATCCAGGTGCCGAACCACATCCGAGACAGCCACTCGGCCCGAGTTAGAAGGCCGTCGGTCAGGATCGGGTAGATGAACGCGAAGTTCAGCACTACCAAGCCGAGGGCCACCCCGACGAGGATCGCGTTGCGTCGGCGGCGCGGTCCGCCTGCGGGGCCGAGCAGCTTGCCCATCGCCATCGCCAACCCGGTGACGTAGAAGGGCAGCAGCACGATCGCATAGAAGAAGAACAGCGGCCGTCCGGCGTACTGGAACCACGGCACCCACACCGCCAGAACCCCGAGGACGGGGACGGCGAAGCGCCAGTCGCGCTTGCCCAGCCACCACCACAGGCCCGCGAGGAGCGCGAGGAACGCCAGCCACCAAAGCACCGGGGTGCCGAGACCGGAGATGACGCGCAGGCATGTGGTGCCGACCGCCTGGCAGCCGTCGGTACCGGGCTGGATGTCGTTGACCGCGTCGATACCGATCGGGCGGATCGTCAGGAGCCAGCCCCAGGGGTTGGCCTCGTACGGGTGGGTCGCATCGACCATCATGCCGTCGCCGGTGTGGAAGTTGTACGCCTCGACGTGGTAATGCCACAGCGACGCCAGGGGGGCTCCGATCCTGCGCACCAAGGGGTCATCGGGCATACTGTCGGCCCAGGTTCGGAGGTAACCACCGGTGGTGGTCAGCCACCCCCACCAGCTGGCGATGTAGACCGGTATCGCCAGCACCACCGTCGAGACGAAGGCGGCCGGTGCGTCGATGAATAGTGACCGCACCATCCCGATCGAGTAGGCGTACAGCACGAGGCCGACGACGGCCCCCGCTACAAGCAGAGCCAGGATGTTGTCGTGCAGCACGAAGCCGAGGCCGAGCAGGATCACGAACGTTCCGGCCCAAACGCCCCAAGAGATGACTCGGGTCTTGCCAGCACCGGCCAGGGAACGGGCCCCGAGATCCCAGACCACGGTCACGATGCCGAACACCGCCATCAGGTACAGCGAGTTCCACTTCACGGCGCACGCGGCGCCGAACATCAGCCCGGCGACGATCCGCCACGGCCGAAACAGCTTGAGTGGACCGAACCGGCCATCGAAGCTCGTCAAGTCATGTTTGCGAAGGTAGACCGCTAGGCGGTGCCGGAACCAGTCGCGATCGACGACCAGCGCCAATACCGCTGCTAGGCAGAACACGGCCTGGAAGATGTCGAGCAGCGCGATACGGCTCATGGTGAACGCGAGGCCATCGAAGGTGAGCAGGACGCCGGCGATGCCGCCGACCAGCGTCGAACGCGAGACGCGACGCGCCAGCAGGACGGTCAGGAACACCAGGATCGCGCCGAACACGCAGGCCGAGATCCGCCACCCGAACGCGGTCATCCCGAAGAAATGCTCGCCGACGGCGATCAGCCACTTCCCGAGCGGCGGATGCACTACGTACTGCGGGCTCTCGAGGAAGCCGCTCAGATCGCCTTGGGCGATCTTGTCGTTGGTGTGGAACGTGTCGTCGTTCTGCCAGGCGCGCTCGTACCCTGAAGCGAGCAGCCCCCACGCGTCCTTGGCGTAATAGGTCTCGTCGAACACGATCTTGTTGGGGTACCCGAGCCCCACCAGGCGCAGGCCGAACGCGATCACGGCCATGACTGCGGCCACCAGCCAGCCGGTGCGATTGTCGCGCAGCCGACCGTCGTCGAGGGCCTCGAGAGTTGTCACCACGCCCGACAGTCTATGGGAGCCCCCCGCCAAATCCCGTAGCGCAAGGGAGGCGAGGAACTAGGCTGAGCCCATGGAATCCACGCCCCCAGGGCTGCTGGTACTCGCGGCCACGCCGATCGGGTCGCACACCCATGCGAGTCAGGCGTTGCGCGACGCCCTCGCGACCGCCGACGTCGTGGCAGCAGAGGACACCCGCAAACTCGCGACCCTGCTGCGGCGAATCGGCACGGCGACGACCGCGCGGGTGGTCTCCTATTTCGAAGGCAACGAGGTCGCGCGCGCCGCCGAACTGGCCGACGAGGTCGCCGCCGGCCGCACCGTAGTCCTCGTCACCGACGCCGGCATGCCCTCGGTCAGCGACCCCGGCTACCGCGTCGTGGCGGCATGCATTGAGCGGGGGCTGCGGGTGACGGCGGTACCTGGGCCGTCGGCCGTTGTGACGGCGCTCGCGGTCTCCGGGCTGCCGTCGGATCGGTTCTGCTTCGAGGGTTTCCTGCCCCGCAAGCGGGGCCGCATGGCCGAGCTGGCCGCTGAGCCCCGCACCATGGTGTTCTTCGAGGCCCCCCACCGGCTGGCCGAGTGGCTCGCCGACGCCGCCGTCGCCTGGGGCGGTGATCGTCGCGCCGTGGTGTGCCGCGAACTGACCAAGCCCCACGAGGAGGTCGTCCGAGGCACTATCGCCGACCTGACCGCCTGGGCCGAGGCCGGGGTGCGCGGCGAGGTGAGCCTCGTCGTCGCGGGCGCGGCACGCCGGCTTGCCGGGATGGACGAGGCCCTCGACCTCGTGGCCGACCGCGTCTCAGCGGGGGAGCGGCTCTCCGGAGCCGTCAGGACCGTCGCCGACCTTCTCGGCGTGCCACGCAAAGAACTCTACGAGGCCGCGCTCGCGGCCAGGAACGGAAAACAGTGACGACTAAGCCCCTGCCCGATGCGCCTGAGATGCTTCCCGCGCACGTCATCGACAATCACACACATCTGGGGTACACCCGCGACTATTCCGGGCTGGGGATAGCCGACAGCTTGGACCGGGCCGCCGCCTGCGGTGTGGTCGGCGTCGTCGATGTCGGCTGTGATGTCCCCTCCTCGCGCGAGGCCGCCGAACTCGCCGGAACCGATCCGCGAGTCCGCGCCGCCGTTGCCCTGCACCCCAACGATGCCGCCCGCATCTGGGAGCGGAACGGTTCCGAGGCGCTGGAGGCCGCGATCGCCGAGATCGCAGAGCTGACGAAGCTGCCCGGTGTCGTCGCGGTGGGGGAGACCGGCCTCGACTACTACCGCACCCGCGATGCGGGCGCCCAGGCGATCCAGGCCGACTCCTTCCGCGCCCACATCGAGATCGCCCGCGCCAACGACCTGACCCTGGTCATCCACGACCGCGACGCCCACGACGACATCCTCGCCGTTCTCGATGCCGCCGAGCGGCCCGAGCGAGTCGTGATGCACTGCTTCTCCGGCGACGCCGACTTCGCCGCGCGTTGCCTAGAGCGCGGCTTCTGGTTGTCCTACCCGGGCGTCGTCACGTTCGGTACCGCCGATTTGCTCCGTGAGGCCGCCCTCGCCACGCCGCTGGACCGCATGCTCGTCGAGACCGACGCCCCCTACCTGACGCCGAAACCGCACCGGGGCAAGCCGAACGCCCCGTACCTGCTGCCGCACACGGTGGCCTTCCTGGCCGAGCTGAAGCAGGTCGACTTGGCGGAGCTCTGCCGGCAGGTCGTCGCCAACACCGAGGCCGCCTACGCCACCGGCTGGGGAAGGCCGTGACCGAAGTCGGTTTGCTGGGCGCCGCCGCGATCCGCGAGATCGCCGCCGAGCTGGAGCTTAGGCCCACCAAGCAGCGAGGACAGAACTTCGTCATAGACGCCAACACCGTCCGCCGAATTGTCGAGCTCTCCGGCGTCGGCGGTGGCGACGCCGTGCTCGAGATCGGCCCCGGCCTAGGGTCGCTGACGCTCGGGCTGCTGGAGGCAGCTGGCTCCGTGACCGCCGTCGAGATCGACGACCGCTTAGCCGCTCGCCTGCCCCGCACCGCCCGCGAACGCCTAGGCGCAGACACGGCCGACCGGTTGCGCG
>CAMCJC010000200.1 GCA_945875065.1 uncultured Propionibacteriaceae bacterium
GTTCGATTATCGCGACGCGACGGGTAAGCCCAGCGGCGGAAAGCTGTTCCTCCAGACGCTCGTGACGGACCTGATCGGACTCGGGACCTGCGGCGTAGGCTTCATCGTGCAGGCCGTGACGTGTCGTCCCGGGCAGTCGTTTGTTGACCGCTGGTTCGGTCTTTACGCGGTCCATCCGAAGCTGATCGGCACGGAGGCTCCGGCCGCTGCGGAGCCGCCCGCGCCGTGCCGGGCATGGCCGGCTCGCCGCCGGCCTCGCCCCGCCCTGCCCCGCAGCCGGGCCCCGTGGCGCCCCAGGCGCGGCCCGTCCCGGCTCCTGCCTCCCCCCAACCCGCCCCGGCGGCGGGGGTGCCCGCGTCGTGGCTGGCGCCCCAGGCAATGCCGGCCGCCCCCTCGACCCCGCAGCCGGGCGAGGTGATCCGAAGCGTCCCGTTCGCTCCCCGCAGCCTCGCACCGACCCCGACGTCGCCACCGTCTCAGCCGACGCCACCTCCGGTCGCGGCGACCCACGACGAGACGGTGCTCGACGACGCCGAGCCCGAGGCGGTCCTGCTCCGCCTCGACGACGGCACCCCGCTCCTCGTAGATCGGCCGCTGGTCTTCGGCCGGAACCCGGTCGCACCGGCCGAGTACCCAGGCGCGCGCCCGGTCGAGCTTGTTGATGAGTCGATGAAGCTGTCCAAGAACCACGCCGTGGCGCACCTGGTAGCCGGGACGCTCCACGTCGTCGATCTGGGTTCCAGGAACGGCGTCCAGCTGGTGGTTGACGGTGTCAAGTCGAAGCTGGTCCCGGGACAGACGACTCCGGTCCCGGCCGGCGCGCACGTGCGGATGGGCGGCCGCTCGTTCACGGTGGAGGCGTCGTGATCCAAGTCAGGTTCGCCGGCTGCACCGACCGCGGCCAGGTGCGCGAACGCAACGAGGACTCCTACCTCGCCCAGCCGCCGGTGTTCATCGTCGCCGACGGCATGGGCGGCCACTCCGGCGGCGACCAGGCGTCCCAAGCCGCCGTCGCAGCCTTCTCGAAGCTGACCGGGCGCGAGTTCGTCGAGGCCGAGGAGGTCCTAGCAGCCGTCTCCCAGGCGGGAGTCGCCGTCGCGGGCCTGTACGGCGGGACGCGGCCGCCGGGCAGCACCCTGGCCGGGGTCGCGATGACGCGGGCGGCGGGCCGGCCGTGCTGGCTGGTGTTCAACGTCGGCGACTCCCGCGTCTACCTGCTGCGCGACGGGACCCTCAGCCAGATCAGCGAGGACCACTCGGGCGTCGGCGGCGTTATAACCCGCGCCCTCGGGGGCGGCATCGCCCGACCGGCCGTCGCAGACCAGTGGCTGCTGCCGGTCCAAGCCGGCGACCAGATGCTGGTGTGCTCCGACGGCCTCTACAACGAGGTGACCGATCTGCTCATGACCGCGACGCTCCTGCGCTCCCTGGAGCCGGAGCGAAAGGCGGCCGAGCTCGTCGCCGCGGCCACCCGGGCCGGGGGCCGCGACAACGTCACCGCCGTCGTGGTGGTCGTCGATGGCGTCGATGCCCCACCCCTTCGGGAGACCACCGTCCCCGACGACGAAACCCAACCCGAGGAGGAGACATGGTGAGGTTCTGGTCGCCCGGGGCCGGCCGCGGCCTAGTGTGGGAGTCGGGCATGGCGCTGCTGGAGCCGGCCGTCACCGACGAGCAGGCCGAGCGCGTCTGGCGGGTAGCCCGCGAGGAGAACCGCCTGGGCTCGTTCCTGCAGGCGCTGATGGAGGCCACTGGGTCCGGGCTGTTGGAGTTGCCGGCGTTCGCGGTGGTGATTGACGCTGATGATGTGCAGCACTTCGCGGTGCGGGGACCCCTGACGATCCGGATCGAGGCCGACGGACCCGTCAGCGTCAGCGGTGAGGCCGTCACCACCTGGGAGGAGAAGCAGGTCCGCGGCGCGACGTTCGTCGAGCTGTCGGCCCCCGGCGCCGCCCCCCGGACCTTGCCGATCGTTGCCGGCGTCGTCGACGCCGCCCGCCTGGCCTGGGGTGAGCCGGCCGACGTCGCGGAGGCTGCGGGCGAGGCCGAGCTGGCTGCGCCGCCCGAGCCGGTCGCACAGCCAGAACCGGTTGCCCCGCCGGAGCCCGTCGCGCCGCCCGAGCCGGAGCCGCAGGCCCCGCCAGAGCCCGAGCCGGCGCGGCCCGCGCGTGCGCTGCCCGAGCCGACCGGGTCCACGACGCTGCCGCCGGAGAACACGGCGGCCAGCAGCTACGACCACCTGTGGAACGACGAGTCGGTCATTGATGACGGTGAGGTCGCCGTCGCCGCCGACCACGCCCGGGAGCTCAAGTACGGCGAGACGGTCGCCGAGGAGGACGAGGAGGTCGCCGTCGGAAGCGGCGGCGGTGGGTTGGTGCTGGCGTCGTTCTGCAGTCGCGGCCACCCGAACCCGCCCCAGCGCGCGACCTGCTACGCCTGCGACGCCCCCGTCGCCGGGCCGCCACGGCAGGTGCCGAGGCCGCAGCTCGGCTGGCTCGACATCGGCGGGGAAAAGGTTCCGTTGACCGGGCCCGTCGTCGCGGGCCGCAACCCGAACTCGCGGGCCCTGCCCGGCGACGCCGCGCCGCGCCTGGTAGCGCTGCCGCACCACCACATCTCCAGCAACCACCTTGCGTTCGTGTTGGAGGGCTGGAGCGTCCTCGTCCGCGACCTCGGCTCCCGCAACGGCTCCTTCCTGCGCCGCCACGGCGAGCCGCCGGTCCGCCTCCCCGAACGGGACTTCCCGCTGATTGCCGGCGACATCATCGACCTCGGACACAGCGTGTTCATCAACCTGGAACGGATCCCGTGACATGGCGACGATAGCCCCGGAGTTACCCGGCTACACGTTCCGCAAGCTGCTGGGCAGCGGCGGCTTCGCGGACGTGTACCACTACGTGCAGGACGACCTCGGCCGCGACGTCGCCATCAAGGTCCTCAAGCGCACCGTCAACGAGAAGTCCCTCCAGGCGTTCCGGACCGAGGGCACGTTGATGGCCAAGCTCAGCGGCCATCCCAACATCGTGACGATCCACAACAGCGGGGTCGCCGCCGACGGGCGCCCCTACCTGGTGATGGAGCTGTGCCGGGCTGACAATCTCGGCGACCGGATTGCCCGCCGCGTGCTCGCCCCCGACAGGGCGCTGGAGCTGATCGTCGCCCTGGCCGGGGCCATCGAGACCGCGCATCGGCTAGGCGTGCTGCACCGGGATATCAAGCCCGCGAACATCCTGTTCACGCAGGCCGACATGCCCGCCCTGACCGACTTCGGCATCTCCGTGTCTCTCGATGGTGGGGCCAGGGCTTCGAAGGCGCTGAGCCCGCAGTGGGCGCCCCCGGAGCAGTTCGGCGATATGGAGGCCGGCATCGGGCCTTGGAGCGACGTCTACTCCCTCGCAGCGACGCTGTGGGCGATGCTGGTGGGCCACAGCCCCCTTATCGGCCCGGGCGAGGTCGCGGACGCTCTCAAGATCCGGGCTAGGCAAGCCCGGCCGCTTCCCCCGACAGGCCGCCCCGACGTGCCCAGCGACCTCGAGCGGGTCCTCGCCGTCGGGCTCGCGTCGCGGCCCGAGGAGCGGTTCGGCAGCGCGCTCGAGCTCGCCCGCGCCCTGCAAGACGTCCAGACGCGGCTGCGCCGGACCGCCACACAACTCATCATCCTGAGCGACGAGGAGGAGGTAGAGCGGGAGTTCGATGCGAGCGACGGCCGCACCCGCTTCCAGAACTTCCGCCTCATCGACCCCGATCCGACGGGCACCGCGACCGGTCCGGCCGGCGGCCACACCGTCACCTACGACCGGCCCGAGACCACCGCCGATATCCCCGCCACCAACATCCTGCGGCACGGGCGCGGCGTCGCCCAGCCGGGCCTGCGTGACTTCACGCACCTGGAGATCCCGGAGGTCGCCACCCAGGCCGACGAACCGGAGCCGGTCGCACCGCCCATCCCGGAGCCGCCGAAGCGGCTGCGCCCGCTGCTGCTTGGCGTCGGGGCTGGGATCGGGGTCGCGGCGCTCGTCGTCGGCGGGTTCCTTCTACTGGGGCGTGGCGGCGCTTCCACCACGAGCGACCCGACCAGGTCGCCGGTCTCCGGGACCGCCAAACCAGGGGATCCGGTGCGAGCGACCGTCCCGAAGGTCACCGAGATCTCCGGCAAGTTCGTGGGCGACGAGGCGTCGTTTACCTGGACTAACCCGGAGCCCGAGCCGGGAGACAAATACAAGTACCAACTGGTCGATCCCCGCGGGCAAACCGCACCCGCCCTAATAGAGGAGGCAGCCGTGACCGTTCCCAAGCTAGCCGGCGACACCTGCGTCGAGGTCTTCCTAGTGCGCGCCAACGGGCGCGCCTCCCAGCCGAGCCGGGGGTGCGCATCATGAGCTTGCAAGTCGACTTCGCAGGTGAGATCTTCGATGTGGCCCCGGGCAAGGATTTCGTCATCGGCCGCTCCGGTGACCTCGTGATCGACGACAACCCCTATCTCCACCGCCACTTCCTCGCCATCCGCCACGACGGCTCCATCTGGTGGATCCACAACGTCGGAAGCCGTATCCCCGCGCGCCTGTCCGACATCAACCGCTATACCGACGCCACCCTCGGGCCCGGGTCGGCGCTGCCGCTGGTGTTCCAGACGATGCTGGTCACGTTCAACGCCGGCAACACCGGCTACGAGCTAGAGCTAGCGCAGGAATCGTCGATGTTCCAGCAGGTCACGGCGCCCCTGCCCGGAGACGGTGAGACGACGATGGGCGAGACCCGTTTCACGCACTCGCAGCTTCTTGCGATCCTCGCTTTAGCCGAGCCGGTCCTGAAGCGGGCAGGGGTCGGGTCGTGGCAGATCCCGTCGGTGGGGGAGGCGGCCGCCCGCATCGGCTGGACCCAAACCCGGTTCAGTCGCAAGCTGGACAACGTCTGCGACAAGCTCGACAAAGCCGGCGTCCAGGGCCTCCACGGCGGCCCGACCGCCTTGGCCTACAGCCGCCGCGCCAACCTCGTCGACTGGGCCGTCAGCTCCCGCCTCATCACCGCCGAGCACCTCCCCGCCCTTGATGCGGAGGCCGAACAGAACCGGAAGCTCGGGTAGATGCAGATCCGGGTGACCTTGTTGCGCGACGGAGTCTCGCGCAACATCCTCATCGGCGCGGACGCGACCGCCACCGCCACGGACGTCGCCGCCGCGATTCTGAGTGAGGGCCGCGACGAGCCTTACCAGTCGACGATCCGTCCCACCCTGCGGGTTCGCGACCCGCTCGGCCGCTCCAGCGTTCTCGACGCCGACGCCGCCGTGGCCGAATCCGGCCTCCACTCTGGCGCGACGATCGAGGTGGTCGCGGAGCAGCCGGGCGCCGTCGCCGAGACGGGCGCGGTGCTGCGGATCGTCGCCGGCCCCGATGCGGGCATGGAGGTGCCGCTTCGATACGGGTCATCGCGGATCGGTCGTGCCGCGGACTGCGATG
>CAMCJC010000201.1 GCA_945875065.1 uncultured Propionibacteriaceae bacterium
AACAGTACTACCATACATGGCGAAACGGAAAAATGGGAGTCGGGGTGCCGAACTTGGGAGCTTTCTATGTCGGGGGCTTTCCCCTGCCGGGGCACGAAAGCCTGCCCATTGATCCTCGCCACCCCGCCGCGACAGGCGTCATCGCATTCGATCTCGGCTTTGACGGCGATACGGTGGTGGCTGCGGATATTCGGCCTGGCTGGCTGCATCGCGGCGCCGAGAAGCTGTTCGAAGTGCGCGACTACCGCGCACTGATCATGCTTGGTGATCGCCACGACTGGTTTTCCAGCACCACAGGTGAGCTCGTGATCACCCTCGCTGTCGAACGAGCACTCGGCCTGATGCCTCCGACCCGCGCTATCTGGCTGCGTGCCCTTCTCGCCGAGCTAGCCCGTATTCACTCCCATCTGGCCTATCTCAGCGTTGTTACGAACACCTGGCCTGGGGTCGAGCGAATGCGCAAGGCATTCGTCGCGATCTCCGGCAATCGTGTGCATCCGATGCTGTGCCGCGTCGGGGGGTTGTCGGCCGACGCGACGTCGGCCTGGCTGGCCGACGTCATCGCGGCTCAGGAGGTCGTGGGACGCCTCGCACGCGCCGCTCTGGCGGCATTGGAGGGCACGGAGCGGTTCCGGGGCCTCGCAGCCCTAGACGCGGCCGCGTGCCGGCAGTACGGCGTAACGGGACCCGCGGCCCGGGCCGCTGGCCTGGACATCGACGCGCGCCGCACCGGTCTGCTGGCCGAAATGTTCGAGCCGGTATCGGTCGGCCAAGCGGGGGACGCTCATGATCGTCTGAAGTTGCTCGCTGAGGAGATCTTGGCGTCGGCGACGATGGTCCGTCGTCTCGCCACCGACCTGCCTGACGGACCGGTCTCGACGCCGTTGTCGCGCCGGCTGAAGGTGCCAGAGGGCGAACATGTCGCCGAAGTCGAGGCACCGTGGGGCATAGCGAGCGTCCTGCTGGTTTCCCGGGGCGGCCAGACGCCGTGGCGGCTCGCGCTGCGCACCCCGACGTTCCACAACGTCGCGGCCCTGGAGCGGGCCCTGGTAGGGACCCGCCGCGACCGTCTGATCGATGCCATCACCTCGCTCGGCTACGCCGTCGGCGATCTCGACAAGTAGGGAGAAAAACCGATCCCGCCGAGTGGTCTCGACGGGATCGGTCAGGTCGGTTCGGTATCAGGCCTGCTTGCGGACGGGCTCGGCTTCCTCGCGGACGATCAAGGCCATCTTTTGCAGGTGGACCATCGTCGGGTCCTCACCCTCTTCCCAGAGGTCCTCGACGTCGGAGGCCTCCGGCACGAGCAGCTCGACGATGTTCTCGGTGTTCTCGGGATGCTCCTCGACCTCCGCCTTGGCCGCCTGGATGCTGGCCAACTGGGCCTCGAGCTCCGCGATGCGGGTCTGAAGGGTGTCGATGCGAGCCTGGCGCTCAGAGACCTCGCTGCGCAGCCACACCGCGTTGCCACGCATGGTGCTCAGTTCGGAGTTGGCGGAGCCGAGCTGACGACGCAGCGAGTCGATGACCTCCTGCAGCTTCTCGGCGCGGCCGTTGAACCGCTCGATCATCGCGAGGGCATCGGCGTGGTGGCGCGCCGCCTGCTCCTTGCGGAGGTTGACTTCGTAGCGGATCGACTCGGCGTGCTCGGCGCGCTCGCGGCGAAGCTCGCCCCACGCGACCATCACGGCGGCGAAGGCCATCCCGACGGCCAGCACCGCGCCGGCCCGGATTACCCACTCGCCTCCGAACAGCGACGCGACCACCACGAGGGTGCCCACGCTGAGGATGGCGATAGCGATCTTGCGTTCTTGAGAGCTGTTGACAGCGTGTCGTCCGGCCATGGCGTCAGGTTACGGGTCATAAGAGGCCTTTAGTCAACAAAACGCCGCGACACGACGATTTTTTCGCGTCCGCAGCGTCTCGTTCGCACAAGTTTACTGCGCATGTCGGCCGCATCGCCGACAACACGCACGTGGCGATGCACTCAGGCTGGGTCCGGGGCGGGCATGACCTGGGTGCCATGCTCGTCGTCGTCATCGTCGACTATGCATTTGCGTTCCAGGTACCAGCCGACCCACGCGAAGACGGTGGCGACGACGATCGTCACGCCGCCGACCAGGGCGCGACCGGCCGGGGCCTCGGCGCGAAGGTTCAGCAAGGCGCGGCCGACATAGACGACATGACCGCCGGCCAAAATCGCACCGGTCAGGATCATCGATTTCGCCACGACTAGGGCGCGGACCGCCTCTTCGGCGGTGACGCGGCGCTCCTCCAGGCGACCGGGCAAGGCGCGCGCATAGATGAACGCCCCGACGCCGATCGCCGCCAAAAGACCCGGGACGGTCCACGGGACCTGGGGCGGGAACTGCCCGAGCAGGGACAACGCGCCGAGCCCGACCACGCCGACCACCGCGCCCGCGAGCGCAGCCAGGGCGACGTCGCGGACGGTGGTCAGCGCCAGCTTGGGTTTCGTCAACGCCGCTCCGGGATGGGGATGACGACGTCGTCGCGCCGTGTGACGCCGGTGACGTCGACCTCCTTGACCAGGTCAGCGACCGGTCCCTGGCCTGGGAGTTCCGCGGCCGGGTCGACGTCGAGCCATGGTACGAGGACGAACGCCCGTTCGTGGGCGCGCGGGTGCGGCAGTTCGAGGGCCTCCTCGGATGCGCGCTTGCCGAAGACGATGATGTCGATGTCGAGGGTCCGCGGTCCGTTGCGGCTCGCCCGTTGGCGCCCGAGTGTCGTCTCGATCGCCTGAGTGCGGTCCAGGACCGTCATCGGCTCCATCGTGGTCTCGGCTAGAACGATGAGGTTCAGGAAGTCATTCTGCTCGGGTCCGCCACCGACCGGCTTGGTCTCGTACACGGGCGAGACATCAACGACGATGAGCCCCGGCGTATCGGCCAGGTACTCGATGGCATGCTTTAAGGTGCGGGGAGAGTCGCCGACATTCGACCCGAGGGACAGCACCACTTGGGAAATGGGGCGGAGGTTTCCGAGGGTGTCGACGTCGATATCCAGTGGCCCATGGCTCATTGCTTACTCCTGGTGATCGTGACGGAAACGTCGGTGAAGTCGTGGGGCACGGGCGCCTGCGGCTTATGGACCGTGACGCGAACGCGCTGGACGAGCGGCTGTGCCAGAACCACGTCGGCGATGCGGCCGGCGAGCGTTTCTATTAGATGGCACGGCTCGCCTTCGATCTCCGCACGCACGGCGGCGGCGACCTCGGCGTAGTTGACAGTGTCCGCGAGCGAGTCGCTGCGGGTTTCCAGTGGGAGTTCGAGGAACAGGTCGACGACGAACCGCTGCCCCAGCTTCCGTTCCTCCGGCAGAACACCGTGGAATCCGAAGGCAGTCAGGCCGGTAACGGCAATCTGGTCCATCACACCTCCCTTTAATTCAGGTTACCGCCTTAACCCTGGGGTGTTGACCGATCAGCTGTCGCGCGAGATCTCTTCGCCGACGGCGATGACGTCAAGTTGGGAGCGCACCTCGTGCGTCCGCACCGCCCAGATGCCCTTGAGCGCGCACCACGTTGTGACCGCGGCTGTGGCGACGTCGCGGCCCTGCGGCTCGCGGCCGCCGAGGATCTCGCCAAGGAAGCGCTTGCGGCTGACCCCGACCAGCACCCGGTGCCCGAGGCTCTGGAAGCGGTCGAGGCGACGCAGCAGCTGCCAGTTCTGCTCGGATGTCTTGGAAAAGCCAATGCCGGGGTCGAGGATGATGCGTTCACCCGGAATGCCAGCGGCGATAGCGGCATCGCGCCGCGTCACCAGCTCTGCCACGACGTCCTCGACGACATCGCCGTATCTCGTGTGCTCCTGCATGGTCGTGGAATGGGCGCGCCAGTGCATCGCGATGTACTCGGCATCGGCCTTCGCTACGGCCCTCAGCATGTCCGGGTCGGCCAGGCCGCCGGAGACGTCGTTGACGATCTTGGCTCCAACGGCCGCTGAGGCGAGCGCCGTGCTCGCGCGCATGGTGTCTACGGAGCAGACGATTCCATCCCTCGCCAGAGCCTCGATCACCGGTACGACCCGCGCGATTTCCTCGTCCTCGGGAACCCGTTCGGCTCCGGGCCGCGTCGACTCGCCACCGACGTCGACGATGCCCGCACCCTGCGAGGCCAGGAACCGGCCGTGCTCGACGGCCGCGGCAAAGGTGTCGTGGCTGCCGCCGTCGGAGAAGGAGTCTGGGGTGACGTTCAGCACCCCCATCACGAGCGTCATCGGGCCGAGATGAGGCTCATCGCCTCGGCTCGGGTGGCTGGGTTGCGGAGGATGCCGCGGACCGCGCTCGTGATGGTTTTAGAGCCGGGCTTGCGGACGCCTCGCATCGTCATGCACATGTGTTCGGCCTCGACAACTACGATCACGCCCCGGGCGCCAAGGTGCGTCACCAGGGCGTCGGCCACCTCCGAGGTCAGGCGCTCCTGCACCTGCGGGCGCCGGGCGAAGGCATCAACGAGGCGCGCGAGCTTCGACAGGCCGGTTACTTTCCCGCCGCCGGGGATATAGCCGACGTGAGCATGCCCGACGAACGGCAGTAGGTGATGCTCGCAGCAGCTGGTCAATTCAATGTCGCGGACCAGCACCAACTCCTCGTGGTCGATGTCGAAGGTCGTAGCCAGAATCTCGGCCGGGTCCTGAGCCAGACCTGCGAACAGCTCTGAATACGAACGCGCGACCCGCGCCGGCGTCTCGGCCAACCCGTCGCGGTCAGGGTCCTCGCCGATCGCGAGTAGCAGTTCACGCACGGCGGCCTCGATGCGAGGGGCGTCGATCACCGACGATCCCCTGGCGATGGTGGGGCCCAGTTTCCTGGCTGCGTCGGCGGCATCAGCTGGCCGGGCGGCATCGGGGGCTGGCCGGGGGGCACCGGCGGCAGCTGCTGCCCGGCCGGACGGCCCGGAACCTGCGGTGGGTTCATCGTCGGCGGCACCTCGACCGGCGGGATGTTCGACGGGACGCGCGTTTCCGAACCGGTCCATGCGGGTCGGGCGGGCCGGCGCTTCAGTGGCTTGAACACTTCGGCTACCTCTGCCTTGTTGAGAGTCTCCTTCGCGAACAGCTGCCTGACCAGCTCGTCGAGCACTTCGCGGTTCTCGACGAGGACGTCGAAGGCCTCCTGGTGGGCGGCGTTGATGAGTTTGGCGACCTCCTGGTCGATGACCGCCGCGGAGGATTCGGAAATCTCTTTGCTCGGCTGGGCGCCACGCATGCCCATGAACGGCTCGGAGTCGCAGCCGCCGAGCTGGACCGCGCCGACGCGTTCGCTCATGCCGTACTGCGTGACCATGGCCCGCGCGACCTTCGTCGCCTTCTCGATATCGTTCTGCGCGCCGGTGGTGGGATCGTGGAAGATCAGCTCCTCCGCGGCCCGGCCGCCCATCATGTACGCCATCTGGTCGAGGAGTTCGCCACGGGTGCGCGAGTACTTGTCGTCG
>CAMCJC010000202.1 GCA_945875065.1 uncultured Propionibacteriaceae bacterium
AAAGGTCGCGGCGCTGCCGGTCACGCTCCGGGTGTACGCGCAGTTCATCACGTATCCGCTTGTGGTGTTCTGCATGCTCGCTGTCGCGACCCTGATGGCGGCAACCAACAAGCCGGCGCTGCGGGCCCGGACAACGGCCTCCCCCGAGCCCGAGTTCTCCCGCGGGTTGGGTCTGCTCGGCGCCTGCTTGGTAGCTGGGATAGTCGGCTGGCTGTGGTTGTGCGTCCTTGGTTTGGTGTGCTTTGGACGGGGCACGGCGGCGGCCGCACCGCAGCTCGCCGTCATGGCCGCCGCCTTGTTCGCCTACATGCTCGTCGGCATTGCCCTCGGGTTCCTACTGGGACGAGCGCGGGTCGGCATCGCGGCGGCAACCGCCCTGGCGAACTTCTTCGCCTTGGTCCTGTCGTTCCTCGGCGGCACGTTCGTGCCGCTGGAATACGCGCCCGATGTGGTGGCGATCGCTCGGCTGACTCCCTGCTACTGGGCCAACGAGGCAATCACCGGCGCTTTCGAGGCTACTTCGACGACCCTTTCCGCTCTCGGCGCGCCGCTAGCCCAGTGCGGGCTGTGCGCCCTGTTCGCCGTAGCCTTGGCCTCGGCCGGCCTTCTGCTGGGACGTCGCGCCGAATAGTCATCGGCTTAGACGGTGCCTGAACGCCGCCTGAGCCGCGGCCCCGAATAGGGCTGCCGCGATCACCGCATACCCAATCGTCGCCGGCGCCGGGTGCAGCAGCGGCCATACCTGGGGCACCGGAGCGGTCCCCAGGTTGCCGAACAGGCCGCGGACGCATTGCACCAGCGCCGAGACGGGGTTCCATTCCACGAAGACTCGCAGCCAGCCCCGGAACGACTCGATGGGGACGAACGCGTTGCTCAGGAACGACAACGGCATCACAATCAGCATTCCTGCCCCCTGAGTGGCCTGCGAGCCACTCAAGAACGTGCCGAGCGCGATCATCAGCCAGCTCAGCGCCCAAGCGAACAGCAGCAGCATGCCGATGCCCGCCAGGAGCGCCCCGAGCCCGCCGTTCCAACGCCATCCGACGATCAGCCCGGTGATGAGCATCCCGACGATGGAGCAAACCCCGACGAGCAGGTCTGCCAGGCTGCGAGCCACCAGGATCGCGCTGGGATGCATCGGCAGGCTGCGGAAGCGATCGACGATGCCCTTGCTGATGTCCTCGGCCATCGTGATGCCGGAGATCAGCGATGAGAACACCATCGTCTGCGCGAAGATTCCGGCCATCAAGAAGTTGGTGTAGTCACCGCCCTGGATGGCAACGGCTCCACCATAGACGGCGTTGAACATCAGCACGAATAGCACAGGCTGCATGATCGAGAACATCACGACCTCCGGCGATCGCCTCAGCCCGAGGATGTTGCGCCGGGTGAGGGCGGCAACGTCACCGAGCCACCCGGATACGGAATTGCTGCTCACGCCACGCCCTCCCGCCTGGTCAGGGCCAAGAAGGCATCGTCGAGGGTGGGTCGGCGCACGCCGGCATCGTGCAGTTCGACGCCGGCGTCCTGTGCACAGCGGATGATCCTCAGGAGCGCTCCGGCCGGGTCCGGCAGGGCCGCGGTGATGGTGCGGTCGTGCACGACAGTGTCGTTCGGGGTTAGGGCGGCGACGGCGTCACTCAGCCTGGGAAGATCGTCGTCGTTAGCCACCGTGACCTCGACGCGCAGCCCACCGACTCGGGCTTTTAGGTCGTCGGCCGTACCAGTGGCGAGGACACGACCGCGATCGATGACGAAGATACGGTCGGCGAGGCGGTCTGCCTCCTCCAGATATTGCGTGGTGAGCAGCAGCGTCACCCCGGCGTGAACTCGTTCCCGGATCACGTCCCACAAGGCGGCGCGGGCGCTGGGATCGAGACCGGTGGTGGGTTCGTCGAGAAACAGCACGGGCGGATCGACGACGAGGGCGCCGGCTAGGTCGATGCGGCGACGCTGCCCACCCGACAGTCCGCGGACGGGGCGGTCGGCGCTCTCGGCGAGCTGGAACTGCTCCAGTAGCTCGGCCGCTCTACGCCTCGCCTCGCGTCGGCCAAGTTGGTAGAGGCGCCCCACAAGTTCGAGGTTTTCTCGGCCGGTCAGGTCCTCGTCTACGGCGGCGTACTGACCGGAGGCCCCGATCAGGCGTCGAACCGCCGCCGCGTCGCGCACGACGTCGTGCCCAGCGACTCGCGCCGAACCACCATCTGGCCTGGCCAGCGTGGTGAGGATCTTCACTGTGGTGGTCTTGCCGGCACCGTTCGGGCCGAGCAACGCGACGACTTGCCCTTGTTCGATATCGAGGCTGAGTCCGTCAAGGGCGCGAACCGGCCCGCTCCTGGTTTGGTAGATTTTGCGCAATTCCTGCGCATCGATGAAGGACATTGCCTGGCCTTTCCGGTGGGTATGGAAGAGGTGGCGGCGCCGCTGCAACGACGCCTCACCCCAGACGGGTGGTCTTCGGGCCACCCGCTCTGGTTCATGGTCCCCCCTCGACGAGTCGGCGCACATTCGCGCGTAGTTCCTCGGTGGGTGCGATGAATCCCTTGACTGCGGCGTCGAACATCACGCCGTAGGCGTAGGCGACGACCCCTCTGGCGCGTTCAGGCGTGGTGCGCTGGGTCAGCGCGGCCACGAGCAACTCGTCGGCCGGCGCGATGTACTGCCGAAGCGTGGGGTGGGTGGCATAGGCCAGCGCGAAGGACAACTCGCGCCGCAGCCGGTCCGGGGCTGACAAGGACTCCTTGAGCATGCCGACGATCAGCTCAGCGGGGTCGTCGACACCGGCCATCTCCTCGGCGAACTCCTGCATCCGCCGTTCCCTCTCCCCAGTCATTGATGACAGGGCCTCACCGATCAGGTCGGTCAGGGAATTGAAGTACTGGGTGGTGGCTCCGAGGGGGACATCGGCGCGCTCGGCGACCTTCCGGTGCGTGACGGCGCTGACGCCGATCTCGCGAATCAGCTCGCCGGCGGCCCGGAGGATGAGGTTCCTCCGGCCCTGCGGGTCACGCTGTTTCTTAGCCACAGGAAAACTGTACAGCAGTACATGTACATGCGTACAGAAACACGGAGTATTTCAGAAGACGGATGCTCGATGCAGCACCTCATACCGTCGCTCGGCCAAGCGGGAGCGCACCAGCGCGACCTGTTCGACGCTAAATGGCGGCGACTCGTAGGTGTCCAGCGCCTGAACCAGCCGCCCTGCCGGCCTGCCCCGGTTCGTCCGAGCCACGGTCAGGTGCGGGGTGAAGCCAGCGCCGTCTGGGCGGCCGCCGTGGCGAGCCGCCAGGGCCCGCAGCTGCTCGGACCATTCTGTAAGCCGCCTCGCCGCCTGTCCCGGAACAGCCAGGTAGATGAGCTTCGACCGCTCCGGGCTACCGAAACAACCCGCGCCGGCCAGGCGCGCCTCAAACGGGGCGCGCCGCCTGGCCCAGTCGTCGATGGCCTCAGCCAGCTCCTCAGCACGACCCTCTGGATAGTCGTCCATGAAAGCGAGCGTCAGATGGTAGTTCTCTGGTCGCGCCCAGCGCCAGCCCTCGACCCCGTGGCGCGGCGCTACGAACGCCGCGACATCGTCGATGATCTCCCGCGGCGGGAGCACGGCGAGAAAGCAGCGCACGGGTCAGCCCTGGTCCGCGATGCGCTCGTGGTGCCGCACGACCTCAGCGATGATGAAGTTCAGGACCTTCTCGGCGAACTCCGGGTCGAGATGGGCGTCCTCGGCCAGGGCCCGCAGCCGTTTTATCTGTTCCGCCTCGCGGATGGGGTCGGCCGACGGCAGGCCCGCCTCAGCCTTCAGCTCTCCCACGCGTTGCGTGATCTTGAACCGCTCCGCCAGCAGGTGCACGAGCATCGAGTCCATGTTGTCGATGCTTCCACGCAGGCGCTGGAGTTCGGCGCGGGCCTCAATGGTCACGAGTGCACCATGACGTCGATGCGTTGGAACGATTTGATGTCGGTGTAGCCGGTCATCGCCATCGCCTTGCGCAGCCCCCCGACCAGGTTCATGGTGCCGTCGGGCAGATGTGACGGACCGTTGACGACCTCCTCCAACGAGCCCACCTGCTCGAAGAACACGCGCTCGCCGCGCGGGAGGGTGGCATGCCAGGCCTCCGGCCCCCAATGCCAGCCACGGCCCGGGGCCTCGGTGGCACGGGCCAGCGGGGAGCCGACCATGACGGCGTCGGCACCGCAGGCGATGGCCTTGGCGATGTCGCCGGACCTCCCCACCGCGCCATCGGCGATCAGGTGTACGTAGCGCCCCCCCGACTCCTCCAGGTAGTCGCGACGCGCCTCCGCGACATCCGCGACCGCCGAGGCCATCGGCACCTCAATACCCAGGACCGAAGCGGTGGTGTGCGTGGCGCCTCCGCCGAAGCCGACGAGGACCCCGGCAGCGCCGGCGCGCATCAGGTGCAGCGCCATGCGGTATGTCGCGCAGCCGCCGACCAGGACCGGCGCGTCGAACCGGTAGATGAACTCCTTGAGGTTCAGCGGTGTCTCGGCCTCGTCGACGTGCTCGGCCGAAACAGTGGTGCCGCGGATGACAAAGAAGTCAACTCCCGAGCCGGCGATGACATCGGCGAACTGCTGGGTGCGGGCCGGGGACAGGGCGCCCGCGACGGGCACCCCCGCCTCCCGAATCTGCGCGAGCCGAGCATCGATCAACTCGGCCTTGATCGGCTCCGCGTAGATGTGCTGCATGCGTCGCGTCGCCGTCACCTGGTCCGCCGGCTCGGTGAGCTGCTCGTAAGCCGACGTCGGATCCTCATAACGGGTCCACAGCCCCTCAAGGTTCAGCACACCGAGCCCGCCGAGGCGCCCCATCTCGATCGCCGTCGCCGGCGACATCACCGAGTCCATCGGGGCGGCGACGATCGGCGCCTCAAACGTGACCGCATCGATCTTCCAGTGGAGGTCGACCTCGGACTCGGAGCGTGTCCGGCGTGCTGGCGCTATCGCGACGTCGTCGAACGCGTAGCCGCGGGATGTGTTCTTGGAACTGCCGAGTTCGTACATGTGCGGCCTTTCAGTGCGACCAGTAGTTGGGGGCCTCAGCGGTGAGCTGAATGTCGTGGGGGTGTGACTCCCTCAGACCGGCGGAGGTGATCCGCACGAAGCGGCCGCGCTCCTGAAGCTCGGGGACGGTGCGGGCACCGGAGTAGAACATCGACTGCCGGAGTCCGCCGACCAGCTGGTAGGCGACGGCAGCGAGTGGACCGCGGTACGCCACCTGCCCTTCGATGCCCTCTGGAATGAGCTTGTCGTCGCTGGTCACGTCACCCTGGAAGTAACGGTCCTTCGAGTACGACGCCTTCCGGCCGCGCGCCGCCATCGCACCGAGCGAGCCCATGCCCCGGTACGTCTTGAATTGCTTGCCGTTGATGAACACCAGGTCGCCGGGACTCTCCTCACAGCCGGCGAGCAGGGAGCCAAGCA
>CAMCJC010000203.1 GCA_945875065.1 uncultured Propionibacteriaceae bacterium
GCCCAAGGGCGTGTCCGAGGTGCCCACGGGGCAGCAGGACCTGACCTCGCCCGCGTCGGGGGAGCCCAAGAAGGTGGTGGGTGGCGTCAGCTTCAGCGACGCGCTGGAGGTCACCCCCGGCACGTACAGCACGGAGGTCGTGCCCGGGGAGAAGGCGTTCTTCAAGACTCGCCTGGAATACGGCCAGGCCGGCTTGTTCTCCCAGGACAACCTGCGTCTCAGTGACGCCGTCCGCGCCGGGCTCAAGCCTATGGATGGCATCCCGGTGTTCTCCGATGTGTACGGCCCCGACCTGTCGCACATCAGCAGTCAGTCCGGATCCAATAGATACTATCAGAAGAGCGACGGACTCCTAGAGGCCTCCTACCCGCGCATCCTGGTGACCCCGGAGATCCGGTACCGCAACCGCTGGGATTCCCCGGAGATGAACGGTGACGCCCTTGGCTATTCCATGGATGGCTACTACTACTACGCGGTGGGACTCACCGGCGACGAGCTTCTGAAGGGGCAGGCCGCCACCATCGACTTCTCCATCGCGGCCCAGGGCGAGGCGGCGAACCAGCCGACATCCTCTGTGACGCCGACGACCAACCTCCCGAGTTCCTCGGCCAGCGCGGCCCCCACCTCTGAGGGCACGACCGGCGGCGGTTTCGATGGCAAGCTCGCCTTGATCATCGGCGGCGGCATCGTCGTGGCGGGCGGCACGGTCGGAGCCATCATCGGCCTCCGTCGCCGGCTTGGCTAGCTCGGTACCAGTTCTGCGACATCCCGGCCGCCGCCGGGGCCACCGCGAGAGCCTTGACCCAGTCCAACAACTGGAGGTTCTCGTGAAGATTAAGGCCCTGGCGGCGGCCGGGATGTTGAGCGTGGCGGCCCTCTGCGTGGTGAACCCGCTGGCGCGGGCCGACGGGGAGGCGCCCCGGATCATGTTGGTGCTGGATGCATCCGGGTCGATGAAGGACCCCGACCCGTCCGGCGTGACCAAGATGGAGGCGGCCAAGTCGGCC
The DNA here is from genome assembly GCA_945875065.1 of uncultured Propionibacteriaceae bacterium. GTDB lineage: Bacteria > Actinomycetota > Actinomycetes > Propionibacteriales > Propionibacteriaceae > Arachnia. The sequence goes on from CAMCJC010000203.1 coordinate 1,008, forward strand.
CTGACCAACAGCCTGGAGGCGATCCCGGAGGGAGCCGAGGTCGGCCTGCGCGTCTATGGCGCCGGCAACGATGGCAACGGCGCGGATGGGGCGTGCACCGACAGTCAAGCGGTGCATCCCGTCGGCCCCCTTGATAAGGCCGGGCTTACCTCGCAGATCCAGGGCTTCCAGCCGCGCGGCGATACCCCGATCGCGTACTCGCTCGGCGAAGCGGCCAAGGATCTGGGAGACAAGGGGAAACGGCACATCATCTTGGTTAGCGACGGCGAGGAGACCTGCGACCCCGACCCCTGCGGCGCGGTCCGAAAGATCGCTGAGCAGGGGATCGACCTGCAGGTCGATATCGTCGGTTTTGCCGTCGGCGACAAGGCCCGTCAGCAGCTGACCTGCATGGCCGAGGTCGGCGGTGGCTCGTATTACGACGCGGCCGACGCGCCCGCCCTGAACCAGGCCCTAACCGTCCTGGGCACCCGCACGGCAAGGCCTTTCACCGTTTCCGGCACACCCGTGACGGGTACCGAAACCCCGGAAAACGCTCCGGTGCTCATCGCCGGCCAGTACACCGACGTCTCCGTCAGCTCCGCGACCGCCGACACCACCCGCTTCTACAAGATCAAGCGCCAGCAGTCGAACTCGACGATCCGCGTCAATGTACTTTCGCGCCAGGCCGGCACCGGGCTGTTCGAGTCCGCGGCCGCCAGCAGCTGGTACTTCAAGCTGCGCACACCCGATGAGCAGGTCTGCGACGGCGGCGGCTCCTTCCAGCTCGACTCCGGGCTTGAGGGCGTGGTCCAGTCGCGAACGGTCAGCGCCGTGCCGGATGCCCCACGGGGCGCGGCGGTAACGCCAAACCCCTGCTCCGAGGCCGGTGAGCTCAGCTTCGCCATCGAGCGGTCGAAGAAGGCCGACGCCCAGAACCCGATCGAGATTCGCGTCATCGAGGAGGCCACGCCCGCAAACCTGGCGGCCCTGCCGCAGGGCGTCACCGATGTTCCCAAGGACAACTCTGCACAGCTGACCTCCCCGGCCTCGGGCGAGCCGCAACCGGTCGTCGGCGGTGCCAGCTTCAACGACGCGCTGGAGGTCGCGGCCGGCACCTACTCCACCGAGGTCATCCCTGGCGAGAAGGTGTTCTTCAAGACCCGGATCGACTACGGCCAGACCGGCCTGTTCGCCCAGGACAACCTGCACCTCCGCCAGCACGTCTCGGGCGCCCTCACGCCGTCGGACCAGATCCACGTCTTCTCCGACCTCTACGGCCCCGACCTGTCTCCCATGGACTCCGAGTCCGGCTCCAACACCTACCAACTCGGCGCTGACAAGGCCCCCCAGGCCGTCCGGCCGCGCATCCTGCAAACCCCGGAGGTGCGCTACCGCAACCGCTGGGACTCCCCGAAGATGCAGGAGGGCATCGGCTTCTCGATGGACGGGTTCTACTACTACGCGGTCGGTGTCGGCGGCGCGGACTTCCTGAAGGGCCAGCCCGCGAAGATCGACTTCTCCATCGCGGTCACAGGTGAGGCCTCCCAGCCCGCGCCCGCCAGCAGCGCCCCCGCGACCCCCGCCGCCCAGCCCGCACAGGACGCGCCGAACCAGCCGCCCCAGGCTCCGACGCCGCCGCAGCAGACCAACCCCCTGGAGGGCAAGATGCCATGGATCTACGGCGGGGCCGCCGGCATCGCCGCCTTGACTGTCGGCCTGGCGGTTGGGCTGAGGAAGCGGCGCTAGGGCTCAGGCCACCAGGTATTGCAGCGGCCGGCCATCGGCCAGGCGCGGTAGCTGGCCGGCCAGCAGCTCGACGATGCGGGGCCGCATCGCCGCCGAGTTGCCGCCGATATGGGGCGTGATGAACGCCCCGTCGGCGTCCCAGAGGGGGTGACCGTCGGGGAACGGCTCCGGGTCGAACACATCGGAGGCCATCCGGAGCCGGCCCGAAGTCACCTCCGCGGTGATCGCATCGGTGTCGATGACCGGTCCCCGAGCAACGTTGACCACCAGCGCGTCGTCGGGCAGTAGCGCTAGCTCCTTGGCCCCGATCAGGCCGCGCGTTGAGTCGTCGAGCGGGACGATTAGGGTCAGGATGTCGGCCTCGGGGAGCAGGTCGTGGAGCTCCTCGATGCCGTGGATCTCGCCGAACTCGTCGTAGCGCGCCGAGCGTCCGACCCGCGTGATCCGCACCTCAAACGGCTCGAGGCGACGACGGATCGCCTCTCCGATCGCGCCGACGCCGACGATCAACACCCGCGAGTCCGCCAACGACCTGGTGAAGGCCGCCTGCCAGCGTCGTTCCTTCGCCCAGCGCGGAAACTCCCGCTGCGCCGCGAGCATCAACCCGACTGCCAGCTCAGAGGTCGACGCGTTGTGGACATCGTAGGCGTTGGCCAGGCGCACCCCGTTGGGCACGATCTTCAGCAGGTTGTCGTAGCCCGCCGACTGCGCTTGGATCAGCTTCAAGTTCGGCAGGTCCGCCAGCGACCGCCACTCGGGTGCCGCGCGGAAGTATGGAACGACGGTGCACACGACGTCGTCGGCCTCGGCCCCCAGGACGTCGCGGATCGGGGCGTTCCAGTCCCACACGCGCAGGTTTACCCCTAGTTCATCCTCAGAAACGCGGTTGACAAGGGCGTTTAGTAGTTCCTGGTCTGGGAGCGTCACGATCATGGCGCCCAGTCTAAGATGCGTCCGCGTCGTCCGGGTGGCTTATCGGGAACGTCGCACGCCCGAAACCGGGGCCACAGCTGCCACACTCCTTTTGTTAGGTTTTCATCGAAAGTGAGGTTAGGCACTGCTAGGTTTCCAATGTGAGTACCTGCACCCCCAAGAGTTAACAGGGGCTAGTTGACGGTCCGAGTCCCCGAACGAGGTCTTGAATCATGAGTAACCATGCCGCGCACGCGGTCCTCTCTAAAGGGAATCGCATCTGGAGGTTCGTCCTGGTCGGTAGTCCCAACGCCGGCAAGACGACGCTGTTCAACGCGATGACTGGCCTGCGCGCCAAAACGGGCAACTACCCCGGCGTCACGGTGGCCCGCTATGAGGGCCGCCATCGCGTCGGTGAGGCCGACGTCATCGTCGAGGATCTGCCGGGCGCGTACTCCCTGGAGGCGATCAGCCCCGACGAGGAGATCGTCGCGACAGTACTGGGGGAGGGCGTGTCCGTCGGCTCCAAGGTGACCGGGCAGATCGTCGTCCTCGACGCCACCCAGCTGCGACGCTCCCTCAACCTCTTGGCCCAGGTGCTCCAGCAGGGGCGTCCCACCGTCGTGGTGCTGACGTTTACCGACGAATTGGCGCGTCGCGGCGGTTCCATAGACCTGACGGCTTTCTCGCGAGCCCTCGGAGTCCGCGTCATCCCAATCGCCAGCGGCGAGCGCGGCGGCGTGCAGGATCTGTCCCGCACGCTCGCGGAGGTCGATAACTGGGAAGCACCGGTCATGCCGCCGCCCCTCGGGCCGGCCGGCATCTCCAGTTGGACGCGCTCCGTCCTCGCTTCGGCGCATTACCGGGAGTCCCGGTCCGACCAGCGGTCCAAGGGCATCGACCGCGTGCTGCTGCACCCGTTGTGGGGGTCGTTGATCTTTTTCGCGACGATGTTCCTGTTCTTCCAGGTCATCTTCACCGTCGCCACCCCGATCATGGACGCGTTCGAGGGGGCCCTGATCTGGTGCGGCAACCAGTTGCGCGACCTCATCCCGATCGACTGGTTGGCTTCGCTGGTGGCGGACGGGATTTTCGCGGGCGTCGGCGGCGTAGTCGTGTTCCTGCCGCAGATCGCGTTGTTGTTCCTGTTGATTTCGATCATGGAGGGCACCGGGTATTTGGCTCGGGCTGCGTTCTTGATGGATCGGGTCATGGGTATGGCTGGTTTGGAGGGGCGGGCGTTCGTCGCGTTGTTGTCTTCGGTGGCGTGTGCGATTCCGGGGATCATGGCGACTCGGACTTTGCCTTCGGCGAAGGATCGTTTGGCGACGATGATGGGTGCGCCGTTGATGACGTGCTCCGCCCGGCTACCCGTGTACGTCCTCTTGATCGGCATGCTCGTTCCGGAGGATCTGAAGTGGGGCCCGATCGGCGCGCAGGGTGTGATCATGTTCGGCCTGTATCTGCTCGGGGCCGTCTCCGCGATGATCGCGGCCTGGGCGTTCAAGAAGATCGTGGGACGCGAGGGGAAGCTGCTGCCGTTCTACATGGAGATGCCGTCGTACCGGATGCCCAGCCTCCGCACGGTGCTGCTGGCGGTGTGGGACGCGTGCAAGGCGTTCCTCCGCAAGGTTGGCGGAATCATCATGATCGTGACGATCGTGCTGTGGGCGCTGCTGAACTTCCCATCACACAGCGAGGAGGCCATGATCGCGGCCGGCGTGGACGTCGCCGACGAGGCCGCCGTCACCGCCTACACC
>CAMCJC010000204.1 GCA_945875065.1 uncultured Propionibacteriaceae bacterium
TTCCCGGAGGCTTCAGCGTGGGCGACTCCGTTGATCCTCGTGTGGGCCATCGTCTCGATGATTTACGGAGCGCTCATGGCGCTGTCCAGCCCCGACCTGCTGCGGTTCGTGTCCTACACCTCTGTCAGCCACTTCGGGTTCATGGTCTTCGGCGTGTTCGCCCTGACCAGCCAATCTCTGACCGGCTCGGTGTTCTACATGCTCAACCACGGATTCTCGACGGCGGCGCTGTTCCTGGTCGTCGGCTTCCTGGTGCACCGTCGCGGCTCGGCTCGCGTCGACGCGTTCGGCGGCGTGCAGAAGACCGCCCCGGTGCTGGCGGGCGTGTTCCTTCTCTCGGGCCTGTCGGCGCTGGCGCTGCCGGGCATGTCGAGCTTCGTCTCGGAGTTCCTGGTGCTCGCTGGCTCATGGCAGCGGTACCCGATCCACACCGCCGTTATCACCCTCGGCATGGTGCTGGGCGCCGCGTACGTCCTGACGGTTTACAAGACGACGATGACCGGACCGGTCACCGCGGAGGTCGACGACAAGGTGAGTCGCGACCTCGACGGCAGGGAGCGCGTCGTCGTCGCCCCGCTGCTGATCCTGTTGCTGGTGTTCGGCTTCTTCCCGAAGCCGGTGCTGTCGGTCGCCGACGCGGCCGCCGAGCAGGTGATGACCACGCTGGGGGTTTCTGACCCCGCCCCGTCGATTCAGGGAGACAACTGATGAGCCCGCTTGAGATTGTTTTTCCCGAGCTGGAGTGGATGCTTGAGGCGCCGCTCATCGCGCTGATCGTCGGCGCCACCCTCGGCGTCCTAGTCGAGGCGTTCGTGCCCCGGCGCTACCGCTACGGCGTGCAGGTCGTCCTCGCGGTCTTCGCGATCCTGTGGGCTCTTGGCCTGACCATCTTCAACTGGGGCCAGGGTTCGTTCGAACTGGTCGCGGTCGGCACGTTCGCGATGGATGGACCGGCGTACTTCTTCTGGACGTTGCTGCTCATCGTCGGGCTCGGGGGGGTCGCGCTCTTCGCCGAGCGTGAGGTCGGTGGCGGGGTCTCCGCGTTCGCCGCTTCGGCCGCGACGGTGCCCGGCTCGCCGCTGGAGCGGGAAGCCGAGAGCCAGCGCCGCGAACACACCGAGGTCTTCCCCCTGATCCTGTTCTCGCTATTCGGCATGCTGATGTTCGCCGCCGCCAACGACCTGCTGACGCTGTTCGTGGCGCTCGAGGTGTTCTCGCTGCCCCTGTACCTGTTGTCGGGCATGGCGCGTCGTCGCCGTCTGATCAGCCAGGAAGCGGCGCTGAAGTACTTCCTGCTCGGCGCGTTCAGTTCCGCGTTCTTCCTGTTTGGCGTGGCCCTGATCTACGGGTATTCCGGATCATTTACTTACAACAAGATCGTCGACGCCATCGCGCTCGGCCAAGCCCCCTGGGCGCTGCTGCTGACCGGCCTGTCGATGCTCGCCGTCGGTCTGCTGTTCAAGATCGGTGCGGTGCCGTTCCATTCATGGACGCCCGACGTCTACACCGGTGCCCCGACTCCGGTGACCGGGTTCATGGCGATCGCCACCAAGACCGCTGCGGTCGCGGCGCTGCTGCGGGCGTTCTACGTCGCCCTCGGCGCCGCCCGGTGGAACTGGCAGCCGATCTTCGCGACGATCGCGGTGCTGACCATGATCGTCGGTGCGGTCATCGGTCTGGTGCAAAACGACATCAAGCGTCTGCTGGCGTACTCGTCGATCGCGCACGCGGGCTTCATCCTCGCCGGTTTCATCGCCGCGCAGGGGGCGGGCGACGGCGTCGCCGTGGCTTCGATGCCGGCGATCGGGTTCTACCTGCTGGCCTACGGGCTCGCGACACTAGGCGCGTTCGCCATCATCGCGATGGTGCGGCGCTCCGGCGGCGAGGCGAACTCCCTGGAAGCGTGGCACGGCCTAGGGCGCAGCAATCCGGTGATCGCGGCGATCATGACGCTGTTCATGCTGAGCTTCGCCGGCATCCCGCTGACCGCCGGGTTCATTGGGAAGCTGCTGGTGTTCTCCGCGGCGTGGCAGGGCGGCTATGGTTGGCTGGTGTTCGTCGCGATCCTCGCGAGCCTCATCACGGCCTACTTCTACCTGAAGGTCATAGTCGCGATGTGGTTCAAGGCACCGGTCTCCGGCGAGCAGGGTGCCGTCGCCGCGGCCTCCGGCTGGTCGTGGGCGGTGCTGGTTGTCTCGGCAGCCGCGACCGTGTTCCTGGGCCTCGTCCCGGGTGGCATCCTTGATCTCGCGGCGAGCGCCGCGCAGTTCATCCGCTGACGGGAGTTTTCTTGGCCGAGATCGAACCGTTCCTCGCCCGCTTCGAGGAGGAGTTGCGACGCGTCGCCGTCGCCGACTCCCCGTTTGTGACTGACGCCGCAACTCACCTGATCGCGGCCGGCGGGAAGCGGTTTCGACCGCTGCTGGTCTTCCTCGCCTCCTCTTTCGGGGGCGAGGTTGACCAGAGCCGGCTGCTGAAGGCGGCGCTGGTGATGGAACTGACACACGTCGCCAGCCTCTACCACGATGACGTCATGGATGAGGCGGATGTGCGTCGCGCAGCACCGTCGGCCAATTCGCGGTGGGGTAACTCGATCGCGATCCTTGCCGGCGACTACCTGTTCGCCAAGGCCTCCATCCTCGTCGCCGACCTGGGAACCGAGTACGTGCGAATCCAGGCGGAGACGTTCACTCGGCTGGTTCAGGGGCAGATCAACGAGACCCGCGGTCCCGTAGACGACCAGCCGCGCCTCGACCACTACTTGAAGGTTCTGTCGGATAAGACGGGATCCCTCATCGCCGCGTCCGCGCTGTTCGGCGGCATGGTCGCAGGCGTGCCGGCCGAGTGGCTCGACGCCCTGGCGGCCTACGGCGAGGAGGTGGGACTGGTATTCCAGCTCTCCGATGACCTCATCGACATCACCTCTGACGCGACCGGGAAAACCCCCGGCACCGATCTACGCGAGGGCGTCCCCACCCTGCCGACGCTCCTGCTCGAACGCTCTACCGATCCCGCCGACCAGCCTCTGAAGGACCTCCTCGCCAAAGACCTATCCTCCGACGAGGCCCTAGCGGAAGTGCTGGCCGGCTTGCGAGCCAACAAGGTCATCGATCAGGCCCGAGCCGAGGTTCGGCGCCACGCCGACCTAGCGAAGGCCCATCTCGCTCCGCTCCCGGAGGGCGAGGTCAAAGACCAGCTGATCCGGGTCTGCGACGATCTCGTCGATCGCACGACATAACCTGAACCCACGCCATGCCCTGCCCTTGAGAGGCGCCGGGCGGGAGGCCTCGCTACTTGCGGGTGCCGTAGCGCTGCTGGAAGCGCTCGACCCGGCCGGTGACGCTGAGCTTGCGTGCCTTACCGGTGTAGAACGGGTGGCTGTCAGCGGTGATGTCGGCATCGACGAGCGGGTAGGTTTCGCCGTCGCTCCACACGATCGTCTGCTTGGAAGTCATCGTCGACCGAGTCAGGAACATCGTGCCGGTCGAGATGTCGCGGAACACGACCGGGTGATAGTCGGGGTGGATACCGGGCTTCATGGGCTCTCCTAGACGAACTTGCGTAGCATTTGGGACCCATTATCATTAGGGGTCGGCTGTTACACAACTTTGCAAGGAGTCGCATGTCTCGTCACTGCCAGGTCACCGAAGCCGTACCGGGCTTTGGGCATAACGTTCCGTGGTCGAAGAAGAAGACCGCTCGTCGATTCAACGTCAACGTGCAGACCAAGCGGTACTGGGTGCCGTCCCTAGGGCGCACCGTCAAGCTCACCGTCTCGGCCCGGGGAATCAAGGTGATCGATGCTCGGGGCATCGACGCCGTCGTCGCCGACATGCTGGCCAGGGGGGTGAAGCTCTGATGGCCAAGAAGAACGACCTGCGACCGCTGATCAAGCTCCGGTCGACGGCTGGCACCGGGTACACCTATGTGACTCGGAAGAATCGCCGCAACGACCCCGAGCGCCTCGTCCTTCGCAAGTACGACCCGGTCGTGCGCAAACACGTCGAGTTCAAAGAGGCTAGGTGAAGCAAACTGTGGTCTCGCACCATGGGGCCGGGGCCGTGGGCTGCGCTGCTGCGTGCCACTTATGGAGAACTTGCCCCAGGAGCGAGGGGTCTTGATCGAGGCTTCCACGGCGGGCTGGCTCACTCGTTATATGTTTGTGACCTGGAACCTGCCCGTAACCGGGGATTTTCGAGCACAATTAGGAAGTCGAGCGACGGGAGCCTGGTGGCAATCGCGCACGCTCGGCGAAGGAAGGAAGCCAGATGTCAGTGCCCTACGGTCCGCAACAGCCGTCAGGACCCGGTCCGCAACAGCCCACCGGTCCGCAGCCGCCGCCACAGGCCCCATATGGGGGACCCCAGCCCCCGCAACAGCCATACCCGCCGGTCGGTGGCTACCAGGCTTATCAGCAGCCTGGCTATGGCGCCATGCCACCGAAGCAGAAGCGAAACATGCCCTTGATCATCGGGCTCGGCGTAGCGGTCGTGGTGATCGCGGTCGTGGTGGGCCTCGCACTCGCCGGTGTGTTCAAAGGCAAGGATGGGGCGGCCGAACCCGCGGCATCGTCCTCCGACGGGAGTAGCGCGAAGTCGAATGATCCGAAGTCCCTCGCCGAAAACTACCTCAACGCCCTGGCGGAAGGAGACGCGGACAAAGCCAAGTCGCTGCTGGACCTTGAATCTTCTGCCAGCGATGTCTTGTTGACGAAAGACGTGCTCGCGGACTCGCTCAAGCGTCTTCCCATCACCGACATCAAGGTCGAAAAGCCAGAGGATTCCGAGTCGTCTGCCTCGGTCAAGGTGTCGTACAAGGCGGGCGACGAGCCAGTTCAGGACACATACCGCGTCGACGTCAAGACCGGGAAACTCAAGAGTGGGCTGGGCACCATGAGTCTCAACCTGCCTAAAGGATTGGACAAGACGATCAACGGAGTCGCCGTTAAAGGCGACGTGGAGCGTGCGTGGGTGTTCCCGGGGAGCTATGAGATCAAGCCCGCTAGCGAGTACCTGCAGTACAAGGACGCGAAGCCGGTTGTCGTGAGGCACTCCACCGATTTCAGCCACGATTACCCAACGCTTGAAGTGGCCCAGGCGGGTATCGACAAGTTCCGTGAAAAGGTGGTTCCGGAAGCACAGGCCTGCCTGGCGTCGACGAATCTCGACCCGGGGTGCAACATGGCTATCGACGCCACGCTGTCGGACGGGACCGTGCTCACCGAGGGCACCCTGACTCGTACCCAGAACGAAGAGAACCAGAAGAAGCTCACCGAGGTGGTGCCGAAGGTAGACCCGAACAACCCGAACGTGCTCTACGCCTCCTCCCTGGGGACCTTCAAGATCAAGGCCGACTGTGGCTCCAAGGGGCAGTGCGAGGTCATTGGTTTTGGCAAGGGTGCGTC
>CAMCJC010000205.1 GCA_945875065.1 uncultured Propionibacteriaceae bacterium
GTGATAAGCCACCATCGTTACGAGGGCGACGGCGAACAGCTTCTTGAAGGCCCCAATGAACGGGACTAGCCGGAGAATGGGTGTCAAGATCTTCCGATAGGTGAGCTTCACCTGCTCGGAATCAAATTCGGTTTTGAGGTACGCGTCACTCACAGTTCCACCAGCCTCTTGGTGGCCGCCCTGTGCATGGCCGCGTAGCGTCCCCCGGTGCCGATCAGGTCGGCGTGTGTGCCCGACTCCACGATCCTGCCGGCATCCATCACCACCACTGCATCCGCCGTTTCCGCCGCGCTCAACCGGTGCGTCACCATCACCACCGTCAGGGGAGCTCCCCCGCCACGGGATCGTTCCTCACGGACCCGATCCAATACCTGATGCACGAGCGATTCGGTTTCACCGTCCAGGGAAGACGTGGCTTCATCGAGTATCAGGATTGGGGTCTTCCGCAGCAGTGCTCGCGCAATGCAGAGGCGTTGCCGCTGTCCTCCCGACAACAGGGCGCCACGCTCTCCCACGCTGGTATCCAGGATGTCCCCGTTCACGGCCAGGGCGTCGAGTCCTAGGGCGGACAGGTAGGTGCGCATCTCGTCGTCGCTGGCGCCCGGAGCCGCCATCGCGAGGTTATCCCGGATGGTTCCCGTAAATAGCACGGGGTCCTGGGGGACGAGAGAGACCAGCGCGGTTCTCTCGCCTTCCGTTAAGGCTCGGAGATCCTCGCCGCCGATGGTGATGGTTCCCTGTTGGGGATCGGCTAGGCGTGTGAGCAAGCCGATCACCGTAGACTTCCCACAACCCGACTCCCCGACGATCGCGGCTCTGGTCCCCGGAGGGACCGACAGCGAGAACCCTTCCAGCACGGGTCGTTCTGTATCCGGGTAGGTGTAGGAGACTTCGTCGAAGACGATGTCAGAACCCAGGCGATCCACCCGGCTCTTAGGAATATTCTTCAAGGAGGGCGTCTGGAGGATCTCCAGAATCACGCTGCCCGATGCCCGACCCATGTACCCGAAGTGCCAAGCCGAGGCTAGATCCAGCAGGGGCCGGAAGACCTCAAAGCTCAGGAACAGCACCCAGAAGGCCGCGCTGATGGGCAAGACTCCAGCGTCGATCCGGAGCACCGCTGTCAGCAAGGCGCAAGCCGGACCGAGCAACACCACGAACGTGTTGATTCCCGAACGCAGCAGCGAGATCTTCATCTGGTGCATCGTCGTACGGAAGAGCCCTTGCGCGGAGTCATTCATCTCCGAGCGGCGACGCTGGACAGCATTGAACAAGCTCAGGGTGGTCATGCCCTGCATGGAGTCGATGACCTCGGAGTTCAGTGTGTTGTACATCTCCCAGTTGTTGTAACCGCGGCGCGTGAGGGTGCGGTCCCACAGCACCGGGATCAGTGGTGCCGCGGCCGCCGCGGCCAGGGTGACCAGGCCAACCACCGGGTCGATAGCGATCATCAGGATCCCAGTCAGCACCATCATGATTACTGACACGAAAAGCTGTGGGATATAGCGGCCGAAATAAGGTTCCAGATATTCCGTCCCGTCGGTGAGAGTGCTCTGGAGAGCACCGCTGCGTCCTCGGGATAGCCCGAAGGGCCCTACGTCCCGGAGTTTGCGGATCACCGATGCCCGGATATCAGATTTCACTCTGCTGCCAACCCGAAAGACGTTGATCTCCCGCAGCAACAGCACGACCGGACGCACCAGGAGGATGCCACCCAGGAGGAGCAGCAGCTCAAAGATCCTTTCCAACCTGCCACTCACGAAGAGCGCGGTAAATATCTCCGAGAACAGATAGGCCTGCACCACGTATGTGCCGTTCAGGAGCAGACCGATGAGTGCGGCAAGCCCAATGCTGAGCCGAGCCGTCCGACCAAGAGAGATGACTCTACGCTTTTTTATCACGCCCATATCACCGCTTCACAGCCAGGACGCCCTCGAAGTTCAGGTATTTTACAACAAGTGAAACCTGCCTGAATCCGGCTGATTTCAGCATCGCCTTCAGCTCCCTCTCGGTCACTGGTTTTATCACACCGTACACACTCTCAGATTTGAGAGAGATCTGCTCGTGATTCAGACCTTGATAACGCTTGAACCGCGAATACAAAAGTCCCGCCAACTCCTGGAGGAACCCATTGGGCTGTAAGGCCTTGGTATAGATGAACAGGGCACCACCGGGACGAAGGCTAGCATAGACACGGCTATAGAGCTCCTCACGATCCCGACGATCCAGAAACTGCGTCGTCAAGAAATCGACGACAAAATCGCAACTATCGAATCGGAACTCCCGGATATCCCCAAGGATCAATTCGATATTTTGACACGAAGAGCAATCCTTTGAGGCTTTCTCAATCATCTCCTGTTCGCAGTCGACCCCTACCCATTGAGCCGATGCAGTCCGCGCATTGTGCGAGGCCAGCCGGCGGATGAGTTCCCCCGTGGACACTCCTAGTTCATACCCTTTTCCATGGGGCATGACGAAGCAACTAGCCAGTTCGGCCGCCAGGAAGTGCCCCATGTCGTACAGCGGCACAGACTTGCGTACGTGCGCGACAAACGCGTCGGCGACCCCGTTGCCAAAGCTCCATACTCCGTCACTCACCTGAATATCAGTGTCCACCACCTGGAGGGTAGAGCCTGACCGAGGGAGAATCTCAGACATCTGGACCGGCCTTCCGATAGACCCGAATCATTGAGGGCGAGGAATCCGCGAGCGGCTCGCATTCCCAATTACCAAATTTCGCCTCCAGCGACAAGCCCATATCCGCGGCCATCTCATCTAGACAACTGGTACTGACATAGTGCGAAGCCGTGGTATGAACCCGCGGCAATTCATTATCCACAAGGAAGATCAGGCTGTTCAACACTACTTGGTCCTGAGGGCGATGCACCTCACCATTTAGAATGGTGCTCGCGCGATCGATCTTCAGCGTCCCGAGACCACCCGATCCAAAAGGATAGCCCTCCGGGTGCATCCCTTCTACAACGAAGGCGCCGCCAGGCCGAAGATGCTCTGCGACTCTCTCGAAACAGTGCTGTTTTGCCTCCTTCGACAAAAGCATCTGCAAGCCCCAGGAGATGAAATAGATAAGATCGAACCGCATGCTCCCGAGGTCGAAGGTAGCGGCGTCCGCCTCCGTGGTCCACACCTGTTGTCCGCCCTGCCGGGCGCGCAGTTCCCGAAGCATGCCCTCGGATGTATCGATTCCGTAGACACTGCGACATTTGGCAGCCAGAGGGATGGCGACTCGTCCGCTTCCGACGCCCAACTCCAGGACATCGCCCCCGTCCGCCCACTCCGCTAGGCGCCGGATGGTGGCCTCCGTATCCGGTCGCTTGGCGAAGTGAGTCTGCCACAGGCGTGACCATTCGTCGCCATAGATGTAGTCGTTGATCCCATGGATGTCGACAGTCGGGTCAATCACAGAACCTCCCACATCACAACTTAGTTAGGTATGCCTACCTTAACCTTAAACGAATATCGATGTCAACAAGGCCGCCTGTCCCAGTCTCCGCAAGCACCAACGTTCTCCGAACTAGAATTGCCGAAAGTACTGGTCGGAGGGATTCGAGAACACAGCGCGGCCCCGAGGTATGTGCCGGGCCGTCGTTTGTTCGGCATCACGTCGTGGGGTTCGCGTTGGAGCGCCCCGGACTAAGCCTTGCCAGCTTCTCGGGATGGCGTTTCAACGACACTCAACAGGGTGCCAAAAGGCTAAGACGCGGCATGGGGAGCTGCGGTCTCGTAGCCGTCTGGGGGAGCTGCGTCTCGACTCTGAGCTGGCCGCGTAGGGTTCAAGCCCCCCACATCTAAGGGGCCCCGCCCTTCACGATACCCCTAGGATGTGCACGAATCGCCGGGCTGGGTTGAACCGGCGTTGCGAAACCCCTAGCCGCACGCACCCTCGTTCACCGAGGACGGCGATTCGCGCCCATAAAGGAGAGGGTGGTCAGGGGACGAAACCCTTTAAGGCGAAGGCTCCTGCACCAGGCTTCTTGAAGGCCTCAATGTGTTTCACGACACTCTCTTGCCCGACTTGCCTGGCCTTCCTCGTCCTGGAGCACCTGGGACCAGCCGCGACCGGGGCTGCATTTTCGTGAGGGTCCGCGCTGTCCGTGGACTACCCCGACCGACAGCGACGACAGGGGTACCCCTAGGCGGGACAGCGCCATCTCCCCTACTTCTCGCAGGCGACCCCGTCGCCATCCCCATCCAACCCCGCACGGTATCCGGGGTCCCCCACGTGCAGCGGGGCGGCCCCAGCTTTCTTGGCCTCCTTGCAGGAGCTGTAATAAACGCTTTCCTGACGATTCGCGTTCCCATCAACACTCGCTGGTTTTGGTTTCTCCTCATTGGTGGGAACGGAGGCGGGCTGCGCGGTCTCCGTGACAGTGACGATGGCGGTGGCGGTGGTCGTTTCCCGCGCCGTCGCGGTGACAGTGGCCATGACGGTCTCCACCACGGGTGGTGGAGTCACGGAAACGGTCGTGTAGGAAACCGGTACTGCCGCCTGCTCACCGCCGCTCCCGGCTATCCCGCTCCCAAGGCTGACACCCGCGACACCTGCCAATGCGGCAACTCCCCAGCGCGTCTTGTACCAAACGGTTTTCACGCCGACCACTCTCCCTCATGCTGCCTCGGCGATTTCTGCTGTGCCGAGGATTTTATACCCAACTCTCGCCGCCCAGCAGCTTTCGACGACGTATTCACCTTAGAGCCCCCCACGAAACGGACGAAGAAGGTCGGCAAAATCGGCGAGGATGGTTGACCACTTGTGCTCACGCCACCAGGAATCACGATTAGCTCGATCCGCTCGGCAGGGTCATGGCCAGGCTAGCTTGGGGCGGCAGGACCCATCGGTCAGGCCGACCTCACCGAAGCGGCGGTACCGATTGACTACTCACTTTCGACAAACAGGCACGGGACGCTCCGACCTCGGCGAGCACGTGAGCGATCGGGTGAGTCTGACGACGCTGGGCCAGAAAGCGACATGACTCGAAGATCAAGGCGGGTATTAAGCTGGTGATTCAAAAGCAGGCTTTCCCTCAGCGAGGGATTGTCTCGCAACTCCCATCCGGTCGGTACCTGCTCCCCTTATCCCTAAAACCGGGCCGGTTCGGACGCGATTCACTACCGGAGGAGGTCTGCGGCAGTCTCGAGGAGTCGTTAGGGTGTCGCCGGCTCTGCCCATGCGAGGTAGTCATCGCGGATTCGCCGCCGCTCAGACTTCCAGGTCTCCTCCTGGTGGGCAGGCGATGTGGGCTGATCGCAGAGCATCTGGTCGGTGGGCCTGCCGAAGCGGGTTCCAGTGTGTTCGTCAGCGCTGCGATGCAGATCGCTGCCACTCGAGCGTGCGTCCACTTCCCCGCTGCCGTCGCGGGTC
>CAMCJC010000206.1 GCA_945875065.1 uncultured Propionibacteriaceae bacterium
GGCGATGTGCGAGCCGGCAAGGGCGGCCCAGTGCCGCCACACTTGCGGGACGCCCACTATGCGGGGGCGGCGGCCCTGGGGCACGGCGAAGGCTACGTGTATCCCCACGACCTGCCTGCCGGCGTGGCCCGCCAGCGATATCTGCCAGATGACCTAGCCGGCGCCAGGTACTACGTGCCCACCACCCACGGCGCCGAGGCCGCGGTCGCCGATCAGCTGTCGGCGGTACGCGACCTGCTCGGCCGGTGACGGGTCGGATAGAGTTGGCGCGAGCGTGGCGTGAAGGAGGGCAAGTATGGTCGTGACCCTAGGGGAGGTCGCGGGGCTCGTCGCCGCTATCGCCTTGTGCGTACTGGTCGGAGTTACGATCATTCCCCTACTCAAGCTCGGCCGCACCCTAGACGAGATTCGCAGCAACGTACGGGACCTGCGCGAGGCCTACATTCCCGTGCTCAGCGAACTCAAGCGCACTGTCGAGAACACCGACGAAGAAGTCGTTAGGCTCGCGGCCGTAACCGAGGAGCTCTCCGAAGTAACCGCCCAGGCCCAGGCCGCCACGGAGGACGCCGCCGGGCTGTCCCACCTGTTGGCAACCACCCTAGGCCGACCGATCGTGCGCGGGGCCGCCATCGCGCACGGAGTCCAAACCGCGATCAAGGGGCGAAAGAAATGACCCGCATCTTCTGGTTCCTACTGGGCGTCGTCACCACTGTGGTGACGGCCGTCAATGGTCGTAAAATGCTGCGGCGCTACACCCCCGAGGGGGTTGCGGAGCGCGTTGAAGAGACCGGTAAACAGGCAGTAGCCCAGGCCAACAAGTTCTACTCCACCTTCAAGTCCGCCATGCGCAACCGCGAGGAGGAGCTCCGCAAGGAACTCAACCTCGATACGCCCGCCTGAGTCACGCAAGGAACAACCCAATGAAGATCTCCGAGATCCGGAGCCGATTCATCGAGTACTTCGCCAAGCAGGGGCACACGATCGTGCCTTCCGCGTCGCTGCTGTACAACGATCCGACCCTGCTGTTCGTCAACGCCGGCATGGTGCCCTTCAAGCCGTACTTCATGGGCGAGGAACCGACGCCCTATGACCGGGCGGTCAGCGTCCAGAAGTGCGTGCGAACCCTCGACATCGACGAAGTCGGCAAGACAACGCGGCACGGCACGTTCTTCCAGATGGCGGGCAACTTCTCGTTCGGAGACTACTTCAAGGAAGGTGCCATCAACTTCGCCTGGGAACTCATCACGAGCGAGACCCACAACGGCGGCTACGGCTTCCACCCAGACCAGGTCTGGGTCACCGCCCTGCACGGCGACCAAGAGACCATCGACCTGTGGCAAAAAGCAGGCGTTCCCCGGAACCGTATTCAAGAGCGCGGCCTGAAGGACAACTACTGGCACATGGGTATCGCCGGGCCCGGCGGCCCGTGCTCCGAGATTTACATCGACCGCGGCCCCGAGTTCGGACCCGATGGCGGTCCTGAGGCCGATGAGGATCGCTTCCTGGAGATCTGGAACCTGGTGTTCCAGCAGGAGGAGATCACCAACGTGACGGCTAAGGATAAGTTCGACGTCGTCCGGCCGCTCGCCACTCGCAACATCGATACCGGCAGCGGTATCGAGCGCACCGCATACCTGTTGCAGGGCGTCGCGAACATGTACGAGACCGACGAAGTGTACCCAGTCATCGCGAAGGCGGCGGACCTGTCCGGCCGCCGCTACGGTGCCGACCCCGGCGACGACGTCCGGTTCCGCGTCGTAGCCGATCACATCCGCTCCTCACTCATGCTGATGACCGACGGGGTCACCCCCGGCAACGAGGCCCGCGGCTACGTGCTGCGTCGCCTGCTGCGCCGCTCCATCCGAGCGATGCGGCTCCTCGGCGTCGACGCCCCGGTGTTGAGGGAGCTGCTGCCAGTCAGCCGCGATGCCATGAGTATCTCCTACCCTGAGATCCTTGAGGCCTGGCCACGCGTCTTTGAGGTCAGCGAGCACGAAGAGGACACGTTCCGACGGACGCTGACCGCAGGAACCCAGATCTTCGATGTCGCCGTGCAGCGTGCCAAGCAGGAGGGGTCGGCGACCTTCAGCGGCGATGACGCCTTCCAGCTGCATGATACCTATGGGTTCCCGATCGACCTGACGCTGGAGATGGCTGTCGAGGCCGGACTGAGCGTGGATCGCGACCGTTTTCAAGCGTTGATGACCGAGCAGAAGGAGCGCGCCCGCGCCGACGCCAAGGCCCGCAAGGGCAACGCCGCGAGCATCGAAGCCTACAAGTCTCTGCGGGAACGCCTTGAGACGCCGTTCGTCGGCTACACCGAACTGGAGCACGCCACCAAGGTCGCTGGGATCATCGCCGACGGCACCAGCGTCGCCTCTGCGAAGGACGGCGCAATCGTCGAACTGGTCCTAGAACAGACCCCGTTCTACGCCGAATCCGGCGGCCAGGACTCCGATTCCGGCATCATCACCGGCGATGGTTGGCAGGCCCAGGTGCTCGACGTGCAGCGCCCCGTGCCCGGCCTAGTCGTTCACCGGGTCCAGTTGCTGGGCGATGTCGCAGCCGGCGCCGAGGCCGACGCGAAGGTCGACGCGGCGGCCCGCCACTCGGCGTCGCAGGCCCACACCGCAACACATATCGTGCATGCCGCCCTTCGCGAGCTAGTCGGCCCGACGGCAACGCAGGCCGGGTCGTACAACAAGCCCGGTTACCTACGCTTCGACTACTCGGCGACGCAGGGGATGAGCGAGGAGCTCCGCCTGGAGATCGAGCAGCGCGCCAACCTCGCGATCCGCGACGCGTTCGACGTCACCGCCCAGCAGATGAAGCTGGAGGACGCCAAGGCCCTCGGCGCGATGGCGATGTTCGGCGAGAAGTACCCGCCGATCGTCCGCATGGTCGAGCTCGCTGGCCCTTGGTCGCGCGAGCTGTGCGGCGGCACGCACGTGCCGAACACGGCCCAGATCGGGGTGCTGAACCTGCTCAGCGAAACCTCGATCGGCTCGGGCGTCCGTCGCGTTGAGGCGCTGGTCGCTCGGGACGCCTTCGACCGGTTTGCCGCTGAGCGGGCGCTCGTTGCTACCTTGTCGGAGAGCCTGCGGGTGCAACCGGACCAGTTGGCCGACCGGGTCGGCAAGCTCGTCGCCCAACTCAAGGCCGCCGAGAAGCAGATCGCGACGCTAGAAGCAGAAAAGCTCCTAGCCAATGCCGGTAGGATCGCCGAGTCGGCGCGCCGCGTCGGCGATGTGAACCTCGTTACCGCCGCGCTGACCGGCGTCGCGGCCGGTGACCTGCGCACTCTCGCCCTGGACCTGCGGGAGCGTCTCGGGCAGGAGCCCGCGGTCGTCGTCCTCGCCGGTGGCCGTGACGGTAAGGCGGCGAGCGTCATAGCGACCAACGCGGCCGCCAGGGAACTCGGGATCAAGGCCGGTGCGCTGATCGCGGTGGCCTGTCAGGCGCTCGGCGGCAAGGGCGGTGGCAAGGACGACCTCGCGCAGGGCGGCGGCACCGATCCCGCAGCGGCTCCGCAGGCCATCGCCGCCGTCGAGGCCCAGCTGGCGCCTCGTGGCTGACGGCACGCGCCTCGGCATCGACTGGGGTAAGGCACGCATCGGGGTGGCCGCGAGCGCTCGCGGCACCTCGTTCGCGTTCCCGGTCGAGACAGTTGCGGCCAATGGCGGCGAGTTCGATCGGCTGGCGGCTCTGATCGCCGATTACGATCCTGAGATCGTCTACGTGGGACTGCCTCTGACCCTCGCCGGAGACCAAGCATTGGCCGCTGACTACGTGCTGGGGCAGGTCCGCCGATTGGTCGAGCGGATGCCGGGGCTTGCCGTCAGGTTAGTTGACGAACGCATGAGCACTGCCGGGGCATCGCGTAGTCTTACCCGAGCGGGCCGTACTGCCCGCCAGCAACGCAAGGTTGTCGACCAGGCTGCGGCGGTCGAGATCCTGCAGCGAGCATTGGACTTCGAGGCCTCCGGCACGCCGGCCGGTGTGGCCTTCGGTGAGGAGGAGCAGTGAGCCCAGCGTTCGTCGACAACGACGCCAACCTGGATTGGAAGAAGATCGGTTACAAGGCGCGCAGTGCCTTTGCGGTCATCCTCTCGTTGATTGTCCTCATCGGTGGCGGCTGGTTCGTGATCGCGAAGGCGAAGGAGGCCTGGGTCGCCTGGCGGTCAGAGGATGACTTCATCGGCGAGGGAAAGGAAGAAGTCGTCGTCGCGATCCCGCAGGGTGCCACCAGCCGCTCCATCGCCGACATCCTCGTTGACAGCGGGGTCGTGAAGTCTGCGGCGACGTTCCGGAAGGCCGCGACCGGAGCCGGGGCCACGTTCGATGCCGGCCGGTTCAAGCTGCGCACCGAGATCCCAGCCAAGACAGCGATCACTATGCTGCAGGATCCCGCGAACCGGGTGGCGCTCAAAGTACGGATCAAGGAGGGGCAAGCCCGCGTTCAGCAATGGGAGACACTCAAAACCGAGCTGGGACTGAACGATGAGCAACTCCAAGAAGCCGCCAAGTCCTCGGAGCTGGGGCTGCCCGCGTGGGCGAATGGGGAACCGGAGGGGTTCCTCTTCCCAGACACGTACGAGATAGCCGAGCCCGTTGAGGCCCTAGCCGTGCTTCAGCAGCAAGTCGGCCAATTCAACAAGATCACTGGAGACCTGGACTTCGAGGCGAAGGCGGCGGCCGCCGAACGCAACCCGAGGGATGTCCTGATCGTCGCCTCAATCATTGAGCGGGAGGCTGCGCGAGCCGAGGACCGCGCCCCCATAGCCGGTGTCATCTACAACCGTCTAGGCAAGGAGATGAACCTGCAGCTCGACTCCACGGTTCACTACGCAGTCGGGGACTTCACGCGGGTCTTCACCACAGAAGCCGATCGCGCAACCGACAGCCCTTACAACACCTACAAGAACGCCGGGCTTCCCGCCGGGCCGATCAGCAACCCCGGTAAGGCCTCAATCGAGGCCGCCCTCAACCCGGCTGACCACGACTACCTGTTCTTCACGGCCGTCGACCTCGACACCGGTGAGACCCGATTCGCCCCTGACGAGGCCGGGCACGCCGCTAACGTCGCCGTCCTGCAGCAGTGGTGCAGCGACCACCAAGGTCGCTGCAATTGATGCGCTGCGCCGTCATCGGCGATCCGGCCGGGCATTCGCTGTCGCCAGCTATCCACCGGGCCGGCTACGCGGCGAACGGCTTGGACTGGACCTACGAGGCGGTCACCGTCCCGGCGGAGGAACTGGCGTTATTCGTCGCTTCCCGGCGGGACTTGCCTCAGTGGGCGGGGCTGAGCGTTACCGCGCCCCACAAGCAGGCCTTGCTTGAGCTGGGGGAGCCAGACGCCGT
>CAMCJC010000207.1 GCA_945875065.1 uncultured Propionibacteriaceae bacterium
CCATGATGCGAATACACGCATCGGCCGTCGGCGCGAGCGGCTTCTCGCAGAAGACGTACTTGCCGGCCTCGACCGCGGCGATGACGTCGGCCTCGTGGGCCGGGCCGTAGCTGCAGATCATGATGGCGTCGATCTCTTCGGACGCGATGAGCTCGGCCGAGCTGGGATACGCCTTCCCGCCGATCTTCTCCGCGACCTTGTTCGCCTGCTCGGCGTTGAGATCCGCGACGCCGACGACGCGGCCGCCCGCGATGACGGTGTGGATGCGCTCAATATGCGCCTGCCCCATGCCGCCGGGGCCGATCATTCCGATACGAAGAGTCATCTCATGCCTCACTTCACGCCCAGGCCGACAGAGGCCAGGTACTCGCGGACCTTGATCGCGTTCGGCAGCGGGTACGACGGGTCACAGCCGTACATGTCCTGCTCGCAGATGACGTACAGCTCCTTGTCGAGGTCGGCGAGGGCCTCAATGAGCGTCGGCATGTCGGGCTCCCCCTCCGGCGGCGGCACGGAGCAGCCGGCCTTCACCGCCTTCACGAACGGCCAATCCTCGTCGTGGGCCTGCTTGACGAGCTTCGGATCCATCGCCTTGATGTGAACGTAAGAGATGCGCTCCGGGTAGTCCTTGATCAGCGCGATGTTGTCGGCCATGCCGTAGACGATGTGGCCCGTGTCGAGGCAGAAGCCGACGTAGTTCGGGTCGGTGGCCTGGAAGATGCGGTCGATGTCCTCGCGGGTCTCGATGTGCGAGTCGCCGTGTGGGTGCAGGACGAGCTGCAGACCGTAATCGTCCTTCATGATCTTGCCGAGGCGGTTGGCGTTGGTGACGTACAGGTCCCAGGCGGCGCCGTCGAGGTGGCGCACGTCGGTGAACTCGCCGGTGTGCTCGTCGCGGAACATCGGTGGCAGGTGGACGACGTACTCGGCGCCGACTGCGGCGTGCGTCTCGCCGACGCGGCGGAACAGGGCCTCGGTGTCGGCCCACGCCTCGGGCTTGTGGAGGATGCCCCAGGCGGTGCCGGCGACGACACGGAACCCGCGCTTGCCCATTTCCTCGGCGAGGCGCTTGGGGTCGGTGGGGAAGTAGCCAAAGGGGCCGGTCTCCATCACGGAGAACCCAGCCTCGGCCATCTCGTCGAGGGCCTTCTCCCAGGGGATCTGGACAGGATCCTCGGGGAACCAGACGCCCCACTGGTCGGGGCAGACGCCAATGGTCAGCTTGTTGTAACGGGGTTCGGGATTGCGGGACTTGTCCGCCATGTTGGCTTCCTTCGCTAGGCGCGTCGTTGGGCAGTTTCAGGATAGGGCTGGTCAATTGTCCTGTCAATCATGCCTGCGCGCCCAGGCGCGCGTGCGTAGCAGATGGACAAAGCCGAAGAGCAGGGGGTTTACGTCGTGTCAAGTCGCGTGTAATGTATAGACAAGACCGCCAGCGTGGGCGGAACGAACCGGAGGAACAACGTGGAGCGCAAAACGATCGGTGTCGGAGTCATCAGCCTGGGATGGATGGGGCGATTGCACACCCGTAGCTATCGCGCGCTGAAAGAGCGCTTCCAAGACCTCGGGGCCGAGGTGCGGCTCGTAGCGGCCGCCGACGAGCAGGAGGCCGTGTGCGAGGAGGCCGTCTCGGCGCTCGGGTTTGAGCGCTCGTACCGCGACTACAAGGAGCTCCTCGCCGACCCGGATGTCGATATCGTCAGCATCTGCTCGCCCAACTACCTCCATCACGAGATGGCGCTGGCCGCCGCCGCCGCCGGCAAGCCGTTCTGGATTGAAAAGCCGATGGGTGTCAGCGCCGCGCAGTCGAAGGAGATCGCGGAGGCGGCCGGCGCCGCGGGGCTGGTGACCGCCGTCGGGTTCAACTACCGTCACACCCCGGCCATCCAACGCGCCCGCCAACTGATCCGCGACGGCCGCCTGGGCCGTATCACCAACGTTCGCTGCTGGCTGATCGCCGACTACGCCAGTTCCCCGACCGGCCCCCTCACCTGGCGGCACAGCATCGACAAGTGCGGGCACGGCGTCCTCGGCGACCTCCTCAGCCACGGCGCGGACCTCGTCCAATACCTCGTGGGTCGCATTGAGGCCGTGACGGCGACGACCGCGCAGTTCATCACCGAACGCCCCATCCCCACCAAGATCGGCGTCGGACACTCCGGCTGGGAGGTCTCCGACGAGATGGGGCCCGTAGAGAACGAGGACCTCGTCGCCGTCTTGGCCAAGCTGGAGGGCGGCGTGTTCGCGACGCTCGAGTCGAGCCGCATCGCCGTCGGCCCCCGCGCCGAGTACATCATCGAGGTGTACGGCACCGAAGGCTCGCTGCGGTGGAACTTCGAGCACCTCAACGACCTCGAGGTCTGCATCGGCCGCGACCAGGAGTTCCAGGGCTACACCAGAGTCATGGCCGGCCCGGAGTTCCCCGGCTTCACCACCTTCCAGCCCGGGGCGGGCACGTCCATGGGCTTCGACGACATGAAGGCCATCGAGGCCAGCTTGTTCATCCGCTCCGTACTGAGCGGCGAGCAGCTGGCCCCATCCGTATCGGACTGCTGGGCCGCCGCCGAGATCGACGAGGCCGCCGTCCGTTCAGCCGACGACGTCCAGTGGCATCTGTTGCCCGAGGTCACCGTCCGGATCACGTTTCGCGTCTGATCCTTGATTTGAGGCTTCGCGGGTCGGATTCGGCCCGTGGGGTTTCGGCACAGGTCTTGATTTCTAGGCGCGCATCAGCACGCCGACTCGATATGCCGATCCCCGGGATTCCCGGGGTTGATAACTATTTCCCGGACCGCCTAGCAAAGGAGCTGTTCCCATGGTCCCCGAAATCCCTGAAACCATGCGCGCCGCCGTGTTGCGCGACGTAGAGAAGGGCCTCCAAATCGAGGAGATCCGCACGCCCCGACCGAAGGAGGGGGAGATCCTCGTCAAAGTGTCGGCGTGCGGGCTGTGCCATTCCGATCTGCACGTCATCGGCGGCGCGATCGCGTTCCCGACGCCGTGCGTCCTCGGCCACGAGGTCGCGGGCGAGGTCGTCGAGGTCGGCCCACACAACGACCACGCGGGTGTCGCCGTCGGCGATCATGTCTCCGGCGGCTTCCTGATGCCGTGCGGGCAGTGCGAATCATGCGCGGCCGGCCGCGACGACCTCTGCGGACCGTTCTTCAGCCTCAACCGCCTAAAGGGCCGGCTGTACGACGACACCACGCGGCTGTTCGATCTCGAAGGCAACCCGGTTTGGATGTACTCCATGGGGGGTCTGGCGGAATACTGCGTAATTCCCGCGACATCCGTCGCCAAGTTGCCTGAGGAAGTCGACACCGTGGCGGGCGCGATCCTCGGCTGCGCCGCGATGACGGCGTACGGCGCGGTGCGGCGGGGAGCCGACCTGCGCTATGGCGAGACGGTGGCGGTCGTCGCGACGGGCGGCGTCGGCTCCAACGTCATCCAGATCGCGCGCGCATTCGGGGCGCATCAGATCGTCGCGATCGATGTCGCCGACGAGAAGCTCGATGCCGCTAAAGCCCTCGGAGCCACGCATTGCGTCAACGTCTCCAGCCAGGACGCCCGCGAGACGGTCATGGAGATCACGGGCGGGCGGGGCGTCGATGTCGCGTTCGAGGTCCTCGGGCGGCCGCAAACGTGGTTGACGGCCCTCGACGTCCTGCGCGACGGGGGTCGCATGGTGCCGATTGGCCTCGGCGCGGGAGTGCAGAAGGCGGAGGTCGAGATCAACCGCACCGTGCGCAGGTCGCAGTCGATCGTCGGCTCCTACGGCGCCCGCACGAGGCAGGACCTGCCGGAGGTCGTGCGCCTGGCCTCGACCGGCGTCATCAACTACCAAAGCGTCGTCACCCAAAGGATCCCACTGAAGGAGGTCGGAGCCGCCTACCACGCCCTAGAAGAGGGCAAGATCACGGGCCGAGCAGTAGTCGACATGTCGCTGTGAGCGGTTGGGCGGGCGAGCCAAGCCCGTCCGCCCGCAACCCTTCAGCTGCGCCTGGCTACCTTTAGCTGGTCGTAGCTGACGCGATGCGAGCCACTGTCGGGACATGATGACGTTGCTACCAGGTCAGGCTTCCTGAGCAGCAGACTGGCTTCATCGGTGGCCATTGTCCAGAACCTGGCAACGCCGCCGACGGCAACGCACCTGCGACTGTTCCGAACCCCCACGAGGGGCTAGGAGCGTGTCAAGGCTCGCCAGTAACTGACGCTGGGTCCAAGAAGAGGCCATGCCCCTCCAGGTATCGTAGAGGCCCCAGGGACGCAAAGAAGGCGGTTGTGGAACGCGGTGATGGAGGGCGAGGGCAGAGCTAGCGGATTGAGCGGGGACGAATGGGGTGGGCGAGCGAAGGAACACTCTCACCGGTGACGACCGTTAGGACCTTCTTCACTGATCCTTGGATGTCCGCCAGGTCGAGTCTAAATAACTAATGGGTAAATAACTAATGGGTAAACATTTGGAGGCGGTCTAGCCCTAGCCTCCCACGGGGCGCTATCATAGCAGAACGCTAGCGTTCATTCCGAGAGGAAGGGGTCGTCAATGTTGACGAACAAGCATGGGGGAGCGAGGCGATTCGGAGCCTCGCTGATCCTCTCTGTGGTGACTGCGCTCCTCCTGGCCTTTTCGGCAAGTGGAGTGGCTCGCGCTGAGTCCATCGATGATACCGAAGCGCGGGCTGAGCAAGCCGTCAGTGCATGGAAGACGGGTGGCAAAAACAAGGCTCAAGGAGGGAGGGCTGAAGACGTCGCTCGAGTGGGACAGCTGGCAAGACCGCTCGGCAGCCAACGCACGAGAACTGCTTCGATCTACCGAGGCTCTTTCCTCATGTGGGCGAAGGAGCGCGTCACCTTCGGATATGACGGTCGCCGCGTTGTGTGGAGTTCTGGCTACCAGTCTAGTGGGGCAATCTTCCCTAACAATGTTACTAGGAACGGAACGGAGCGTATGTATTCCAGTCGATCTGTTCACAAGTGGCGTGGCAGCTACACCGTTGGCGCCGGGGTTCCGACCCCCTGGGGCAATGCAAACGTGTACAGTGCGACATCCACGGTCCGATCAAACGTGTATGCGAACGGCGCCTGGAACATGTGGTGGCTTGACTGATGATCTCTCTCACCGTTGCTCATCTGAGCAAGAGCTATCGCAAGGAGGTCTTGCGCAAGATTGATCTAACGGTGCCCAGTGGGAGTGTTGTCGCGCTCCTGGGAGAAAACGGTTCAGGCAAGACGACTCTGCTGACCTGCATGCTTGGTTTGCAGAATCATGCTGGGATCGTCACCGTCGTGGGGGGGGGGGGCGGGGGCCCCCCCCCCCGCCCCAACAAACGCCAGACGGCGGGGGTTGTGGGGGTTGCCCG
>CAMCJC010000208.1 GCA_945875065.1 uncultured Propionibacteriaceae bacterium
TGGTCATGGTGCCCTGCCTATGGGCGGATTCTTCGACGACGAACTCGCCGACCTCCTGGGACTGGACGGTGTACACGAGTTTCCCGTCTACGCCCTTTTGGTAGGGCGCCCAGCGGTCGGCGCACTGCACGGTGCAGGAGAGGATATACCTTGAACCAGAGAGACTTAACCTTGCCGGACACCGACGCAAGGGTGGCCGTCGAGGCGCTCGAGTTGCACAAGGCCTACAGCACCACCCACGCGCTGGATGGGCTGAGCCTCACCATCCGCCGTGGAACCGTCACCGCCCTACTCGGACCGAACGGGGCAGGGAAGACGACGTTCATGGAGACGATCTGCGGTATGCGAGCACCGGACTCCGGTAGTGTCCGAGTACTCGGCTTTGATCCGGTGCGGCACCGTCGTGACCTCGCCCTCGTCCTCGGTGTCCAGGTTCAGGAATTCAGTCTTCAAGCCACGGTGAAGGCAGGGGAGGCGCTCGCCTTCTTCGCCTCTCTCTACCCGGATCCGATGCCCGTGGATGAGGCTCTGCGTCGCTTCGGGTTAGTGAAGAAGGCAGACGTCCGATTCCCACGTCTCTCGGGTGGGCAGAAGCGTCGGCTAGGCATCGCCCGTGCCTTGATCGGAAACCCGTCCGTGGTGGTTCTGGATGAGCCGACCGCCGGTCTCGATCCACAAGGCCAGGAGTTCCTGCGCGACGAAATTCGGCGATTGCGCAGTGAAGGGCGCACGGTGGTCCTGTCCACGCACGATGTAGACGATGCCGAGGAGCTGGCGGACGAGATCGCGATCATCGACCGTGGCACGGTCATCGCCCAGGGGACCGCCCAGTCCGTCCGCTCACGGTCTGGTTACAGGCACCGGCTGTTGCTCCGGACCCCCAACCCTCGGCAGTTGGCCGATTACCTCGCACCATTGCCCACTGTGCCCCGAGTGGATTCCGTCGTGGCCTTCACTGACACCCCGGACGAACTTCGCCTTCAGGTGGAGGGCCGCGCGGAGGTTCTCGACGAGCGGCCAGCTTCCTTGGAGGACGTTTTCCTGCTCCTCACGGGAAGGGAGCTGCGAGTATGACCTCACAGACCACGCCGATCCGCGCCACGCCGGGTGATTCGGGGCGCCGGCGATCCTCAATGCGTTTGGCTCTCGCCGTCGCCCGCCTCGAAATGACCAGCTATACGCGGTCCCCCGGCGGATTCCTGTTCGCCCTCCTGGCCCCGACCGCGATCTTCCTTGTCGCCGTCACGTTCTGGTACCCGGAGGAGTTCCGGGCAGCAGCCGTCCCGGACATCGCCGCGTTGTCTGTCCTCTCCACCGGGTTGTTCTCCATCGGGGTGGCGATCACGGAGCAGCGCAAGGAGGGCACGCTCAAGACCTACCTGGCCTCGCCGCTGTCCAAGGGCACCTACCTTGCCGGGCAGATCATCGACCGGGTTTTGGTGCTCTTCGTCGGTAATCTCGTCATGGGATTAGTCGCAGGTTTCGCCTACGACTTGTGGCCGCCGGGATCTCCCGTGCTCATAGCACCGGTGTTCCTCCTTGTCATCGCCACCATGTTGGCTTTGGGGTTCGCGCTCAGTAGCCGTATGCGGAGCGTGGAGACCGCAGGGCTTTCCTCCGCCGTCCTGTTCGGCGTTGGCATGGTGGCCGCCGGTTTCTTCCCTCTCGCCGGCAAGGTGCCCGGCTGGGTCCTCACCATCCTGGAGTACTTGCCCTTCGGGCCGATGGTCGGTGTGCTCCGGTCTGCCTGGTTCGGCGAACTCGACGGACTCGCGACCTATCTCCTAGTCCTCACCGCCTGGTTCGTGATCTTCCTCCTGGTGGCGATCGCGTGCTTTCGGTGGACTCCGGATGACCGGTGACCTGACGTACTCCGCCCCCGAAGCGGGACTAGTCGTCGCAGCCCTGTGGTGGATCATATGGTCGCTCGTCGCCATGCGCTTGAAGCGCGTCATGGTGCCGCCCCGCTGGTGGCGGATTTTCGCTTACGAGTTGTGTCTTCTGCCAGCCTCGACGGTCGCGGTCCTCCTATGGTCGTTGGCCGGACCGCCGGTCGACAGACTGCTCCTAGGCCGCCTTTCTTGGTGGGGCGCGGCGGGCACCGGACTCGCTCTCGGAGCCCTCTGGTGGCTCGCTCTCGCTGGGCGGGACCGACGAACCAGCCTAGTCGCGCGCCGTCGGGCACCGTCCCCACGCGGTGCGGTACTGGCCGGCGTCTATGCATTGGACGCGATAGGCGAGGAAATCCTGTTCCGCGGCCTAATTCTCGGTGGACTCGCGGGCCTTGGCCTGGGCCCCGGATGGTCTGTGGCGGTCTCTGCCCTCGCCTTCGGTGCGATGCATGTTTTCGTCCTCGGGCCCGCAGGTGTACCCGGCCACATCGTGTTCGGGCTGCTCCTGGGGGCGGTGTTTCTGCTCGGAGGACTGCTGGCACCGATCTCTGCCCACGTTGTCTATAACACTCTGGTCGTCGCGTCACGCGGTAGCGCGTACGGCGGCGCCCCCCTCTAGCACCGTGCCCACCGCAGGAAGGGATCACCCGTGAAGGACTACGACGCGACGACCTTCGGGAGCTTCGTCGCCGACATCTATGATCAGTTCTACGCTGACCAAACCGAACCGACAGCGACTAAGGTCGACCTGCTTGCCGAACTCGCTGATGGTGGCCCGGCCCTCGACGTCGGCTGTGGTACCGGTCGAATGGCGTTGGCGTTGGCAGGCCGAGGCATCCCTGTTATCGGCATCGACTCCTCCTCGGACATGCTCGACGTCCTCCGGGCGCACGACCACCGCGATCTCGTGTCGGCCCGGCTGTGCGACGTCACGAGCGATCCGATCGAAGGCCGGTACTGCTTGGCTTACCTGCTCTTCGAGGTCTTCCTCATGGTGGGCGATCGCGATGCTCAACGGTCGGCCCTTGACAACATCGTCGGTGCCCTGGAGCCTGGGGCGCACGTGCTCATCGAGATGTCCGTCTTCGATGCGGGCGAGTGGGCACCATTCCTGGATGGTGCCGTGCGGGTTTCTGACCTGCAACCCGGACGGGTCGTCATCGGCACCTCGCGCTACGACCGATCCACCAATCGGCTCGACTATCAGGACGTCCTCATCAGTTCCGACGGGATCCGGCTCATTCCGCTGACAATGCACCCGCTGTCCCCGTCTGAGCTCGACTCTATGGCTCGGGGCGCAGGCCTTGAGCCGGTCGCCAAGTGGTCCGACTGGGACCGGCACCCCTACCTCCCAGGCTCCCCGACCATGATCGGCGTCTACCGCCTTACCTGAGGATCGCACCCGGAGTCCGCTGCCACACGGGCGTCTCCAGGGCCGAACGAGTTTCGCGCAAGGCAAATCGGCAGCTGATCGGATCGCCCTCAAACACAGCAAACCTCGAAAGCCGCTTAAACCAGCAAACAAGCACCGTCCGAAGAAACCAATACACTATTAAGTTCACCCGTCTGCAGTGCCTCAGGGCAGGGCGGTGACTGCGGCGGCGACGTCGGCTAAGGGGCGCAGGGCGTTGTCGTTGATGCGCTGCGAGATCGCTGAGGGACGGACGCCCTCGGCCTCGGCGGCCCGAAGGTTTGACAGGCCGCGCCGAAGGTCGCGCCAGGTGCGGCGGGCGCCTTCGCCGAGACCCGCGAGATGCGCGTCAACGAGCCGCAGCAGGGAATCGGTGAGCGGGTTCGAGGCGGCGCGGGCATCGACGATGGCGGTGCGGGCCGAGCGGTGTCCGGGCTTGGCGGCGAGCGTCTCGACGCGCTCGATGGCCTCTCGGGCGTTCCACCAGGCCGGGCCGTCCTGGATGCCGCGTTCGGCGTCGATGACGCGTAACTCACCTCCGCCGAGGCCGATCCGTACTTCGGCGCTGCCGAGCAGCTCGTCGCGCAGGAACCAGGCGGCTTCGACGGCGGCGCCGAGTGTGGGGTAGACGCCCTGCACCTCGTCTCCCACTGTGACTCGCAGCGGGTCGAGCGGGGGAACCCGACGATTCGTGGCTGCGATGGCCGCGAGCATGGCGGCATGCAGGGCGGCCCGATCGGAGTCGCGCGACCGGACTACATCGCCGAGCAGCGCCACGCATTCAGGAAATAACTGAATCCGGCCCATGTTCAGATGATAGCTGAACTAGCTCTGCGTTCTTGAAGGGCGGTTACAGGAGCACTCGAAGAGCACGGGACGTGGGGGAAGCGACATCCATAGTCGCCCGGTTTCGCCCCACGGCTGCCCTACAACGAGATCGCCGTGCGGGACTAGATCGTCCAACGCCGTGTCGACGATGCGGCGCACTTAAGCGACGCCCACCGCTGCGCGGCATTCGGCCGGGTTGCCTGCGAACTGAGGACGCCGACGGGCGGGGTGGGGTGAGCGGAAAATGTCGGTGGGACCTGAGACAGTGGTGGCATGGACAGCTTGATGTGGGCTCTGGTCGTCACGGTGGGGTTTGTGGTCGCCACGGCGGCGGGCACCCCTGTGGTTGGCGGGGTGTTCAAGCTGGTGGATTGGCAGACGCGTCGTGCGGCTGAGCGCCGTGAGATGGCCGTGGCTGGCACCGGGGGACCAGAGTTGGTTGATCTGCGGCTGGAGCGCGCGGGCCGCGACCTGCCCGGGGGCTTGTGGATCGGGCTGCTGGAGCGCGTCGGTATCTTCGCGTCGATCGTCTCCGGGCATCCGGAGGGAATCGCGATCGTGCTCGGCATCAAGGGCTTCGGGCGCTACCCCGAGCTTCAGACGCCCGACGCCGCCAAGAGCGAACGCTTCATCATCGGCACGCTCGTCAGCGTGCTGTGGTCCGCCGCTTGGGGAGGACTGGTGATGTGGGTCAGATGAGGCCCGCTCGGTTCAGCCTCGCTTGAGCCGAGCACGATCCTTCTGACCGAGCACCACCTTGCGGATGCGCACCACGGCAGGCGTGACCTCGAGGCACTCGTCGGCGGCGCAGAACTCCAACTGCTGCTCCATCGACATCAGGCGCGGCGGGATAAGACGCTCGAGTTCCTCGCCGGTGGACGAGCGGACGTTTGTGAGCTTCTTCTCCTTCGCCGGGTTGACGTCCATGTCCTCGGGACGCGGGTTCTCGCCCACGATCATGCCCTCGTACACGTCGGCTCCGGGCCCGACGAACAGCGTGCCGCGTTCCTGCAGGTTGAACAGCGCGTAGGAGGTGACGACGCCGGTCCGGTCGGCTACGAGTGAACCGGTGGGGCGGGTACGAAAATCGCCGGCCCACGGCTCGTAGCCCTCGGCGACGTGGTTCATGATGCCGGTGCCGCGGGTCTCGGTGAGGAACTC
>CAMCJC010000209.1 GCA_945875065.1 uncultured Propionibacteriaceae bacterium
AAGGTCAGCATCGACCTGACCGATCCCGACCTGAAGGTTACCTGGACCAATCAGTAGGAATCTAGGTAGCAGGAACCAGCCCCAGGGTCGGCCCAGCCGGTCGCTGGGGCTGTTCTCCGCCGTGCCACTGTTACGGTTTTGTGACCTGGTACCGGCCTTGGAAGGCCCGGTTCCGACGCACAATGAGCCTGTCGCGTTGGACCCGACCCGCAGCGACGACGGTTGCTTAGCTCCTCTAGGATGACAGCTCAGGAAGGAAAAGATGTCCGTGCCGAACGATCCTAGGTATCCCCAGGGACAGCAGCCATACGGTTCGCCCCCGCAACAGGGCTACTACCCGCCTAGCGGGCACCAGCCATTGGTATACCCGCCCGGCTACGGCGCACCGCCACCCAAGCCGAAGCGCACCGCGCTGATCGTGGGCATCGGGGCCCTCGCGCTCACCCTGACGGTGGTCGCGGTCTTGGCGGCGCTCGGCGTGTTCAGACCCAGTGAGACACCGGGTGCATCTGGCCCCGAATCGCCTTCGGCCTCGAAGTCCGGCAGCGGCACAGGCCCTAAAGAACTCGTGGAGACGTACCTGCAGGCGCTGGCCGCGGGGGACGCCGAGAAGGCGAAGTCAGTCGTCGACATCGCCACGAGCGCCGACGTCTCGGCTCTGACTAATGGCGTGCTACAGGAGTCGCAGAAGAGTATGAAGCTCTCCGACATCACGGTCGGGGACGTTTCGCGAGGCGGCTCTCCGGTAACGGTTGAGGCGTCTTACAAGCTGGGTGAGCACGAGGTGAAAGAGACTTACCTGGTCGATACCAAGATCGGGAAGCTAAAAGACCCCTTCTATAAATTGTACTTGTTCTCCACCTCGGACGTGGACAAAAAGATCAACGGCGCGACGGTGCCGGCGGGGGTCACGCAGTTGCTACTTTTTCCTGGCAGCTACGAGATTACAACGGCCAGCGACTATCTCCAGTTCAAGGGCGGAGTGAAGTTCATCGTCAAGCACACGTCCGACGCCCCGGAGGTCAACCTTCAGCTGGAGATCAGCCAGAAGGGAATCGACATGTTCCGGGAGAAGGTGGTGCCAGCAGCCCGGGCGTGTGTGGACTCTAAGAACCTCGATCCGGGGTGCGGCATGGCGGTCGAGGCGAAGACCAAGGACGGCAGCACCCTCACAGACGGAACCGTGGTCCGCACCCTAAGCGACGCCTCCCGGAAACAGCTGGAGGAAGTCGTCCCCAGGATCGACTACGCGGCCCCGACGGTCATTGAAAGCCGCGACTTCGGCTACTTCACCTTGAAAGCTGACTGCACCACCTCTGGAGGAGCAACGGGAAAGTGCACTCCGACCGACTTCGATGCGAAGGGCCTCTCCTGGCCCTACGCCAGGATCGATGTCACCGACCCTGAACTGAATGTCAAGTGGGAATACAAGTGAGGCTTACTCGGAGCGTGCCAGGTTCGTAACGAGCCCCAGCAGGACCAGCCCAAGTGCCGGCGCCGCCAGCGCCCACGGGGCTTGCTCCATGTGAGTCTTTGCGTCGGCCAGTAGCTTGCCCCACTCCGGGGAGTCGTGGCCGGCACCGAGCCCGAGGAAGCTGAGGCCGGTGAGCGCTAGCGCGAGGTGCGGCAAGCGGACGAGGGCGTGCCCGAGCACCGGCCGCAGCACGCTCGGCAGTAGATGCTTGCGGGTGATCCACCACGACGATGCCCCCGCCGCGATCGCCGCTTGATGAAACCCGGTGGCGCGCGCCTCCGTAGCCAGGGTTCGGGCGTGCACAGCGAGAGGGATCCAGCCGACCAGGCAGATCGCCAGCCAGGCGCTCGGCATGCCGGCCCCCATGACGGCCGCCAGCACCACCCCGAGAAACACCGACGGGATGGCGTTTAGGATGTCAGCGAACCCGGCTCTTTTCGAGACCAAGCCGACGATGAGCCCGATGGCCAGGCAGATGGCAGTCAGGGCAACCGCGGACCCGATCGTCAGCCATGCCCCGGCCCCCACCCGGGCCCATACATCGCGCCCGACATGGTCGGTGCCGAACGGGTGCGCCAGCGACGGGCCAAGGTGCTTGGCCAGCGGGTCAACCGCCGAGGTGCGGAACCAGCCGCCCACGATCACCGCCGCCAGCAGCGCCAGGCTCACCCACCATGCGGCCCCACGCCGGCCGGTGGGGGAGTGCCGCACGATCGCGGCGCCCTGGCCGGCGCCGAGGGCCGGGGCCATCAACCACCGGTGCGCGAGGTTGCCGAGGAGCCCGACGACCGCGCCGAGCAGGACCAGCAGCGCGACCGCGCCCTGCACGATGGGCACATCCTGGGCCAGCGCAGCGCTCAGCGCCGCGCGACCCAGCCCCGGGATGGAGTAGGTGTCCTCGACGACGACCGACGCCCCGACCAGGCCGGCCAGCAGCAGCAGTACCTGCGGTAGGACGACGGCGACGGCGCGGCGCGCCACCTGCACGGCGATTTGCCCGCCCCGGGCACCGTTGGCGCGCCAGGTGCGGACCCAGTCCTCGTTACCGACGGCGGTGACGGACGTCATCAGGACGCGGGCGAAGATGCCGGTCCCAGCGACGGCGATCGTCGCCACGGGCAGCACCAGGTGCTGGCTGGTCTTCCAGCCGGTGGCGGGAAACCACCGCAAGCGGACGGCGAAGAGGTAGGCGAACAGCACGGCTAGGACGAACTCCGGCAGCGCCGCCAAGGCGGCGGTGACGACCCGCAGCCCTCTTGACGTGGCGGGCCGCCCATGCCCGACGGCGAGGACCAGCGGTGCGACGAGCGCCATCGCGAGCAGCAGGGTCGCGGCGGCGGCGATACCCGACAGATTGAGCGAGACCAGGAACGCCTGCCCTACCTGCTCGGCAACGGGCTTGCCGCTCACCCAAGAGCGCCCGAGGTTGCCCTGGGCGGCGTGGGTGATCCACTGCCAGGTGCCGACCAGGGGGTTTTCCGGCAATGCGAGGGAATCTCGGATGGCCGCTAGGGCGGCCGGGTCTGCGTCCCGCTCGACCTGTCTGGCGCGCAGCACAGTCAGGGCCGGGTCGCTTCCGGTCAGCCACGGCAGCGACCCCGCGAACACGGCGGCGAGCAGGAACGTGCCCAGCAGCGCCAGGGCGGAACGCAGCCTAGTCACTTGGAGATCGTCGTGAGGTTGGTGATCATCTTCCACTCCAGCGGATCCTCGGCCAGGGCTGAGACCTGGTTGACCCGCCCGATGCGCACCTGCTCGTGCACGACCGGAACGTAGGAGGCGCCGCTCACGATCAGCGACTCGGCCTGCACGGCGGCGGCGCGCCGTTTCGCGACGTCCGACTCCGCGGCCGCGCCGGCGATGACCTCGTCAACCTGTGCGTCGCACAGGAACGACAGGTTGTTTCCGCCCGAACACGTGTGGTCGAGCTGGATGAGGCTGAGTGGATCGTTCGCCTTCGACATGTACATGCGCGATAGCAGGACCATGTCGTACTTGCCGGCCTTTAGATCCGGCTCCAGCACCGGGTATTCCTTGACCACGGGCGTGTCGACGGTGAAACCTGCCTTGCGCAGCTGGTCGGCGATGACGGTGACGGCCTCCGGCAGCTCCGGCCGGTCGGAGTACGTCGCGATGGTGATCGTCGTGCCGGCTGGATCTTTCGCCTCCGGCAGCTGCGGGGCCGGACGGTCCTTCGTCCAATCCAGGTCACCGCGGAACAGGCCCTTCGCGGGATCGGCGTGGTCGCCGTAGACGCTCTTGGCGATCACGGAGGCGTCAATGGCCTTCGCGGCCGCGGCGCGCAGCCCGGCGTCGGTGAAGGCCCCCTGCTTGGTGTTCAGGTAGAGGCCGGTGGTGCGGGGGATGTCACGAGTCTCGACCGTGAACTCGGTCAGGTTCGGCAGCTGCGCGATCGGCACGTTCTGGAACACGTCGAGCTCGCCGGCGCGCAGCGCGTTGACGCGCGAATCGGCCTCGGCGATGAACTTGGCATCCAGTCCCGCGAGTTTCGGCTTGCCGCCCCAGTAGTCGGGGTTGGCCTCCAACGTAGCCGACGACGACCCATCGAACTCCGTCACCTCGAACGGGCCGGTGCCGGCATCGATCGGATTCGGCTTGTTGCGATCGGCCTCGTAGGCCTTGGGCGCGAGGATCACCATATCCGGGTTAGCGAACCGCATGATCAGGATCGGATCGGCCTCGGGCGACTTGACCAGGACGTCCTCGCCGTCGGCGGCTACCGTCAACTCGCGCCCGGAGACGGTGCCCGGGGCGGGCTCGGCGCTGAAGGCCGCCTGGAGGCTGTTCACGACGGCCGCCGCGTTGAGCGGGGTGCCGTCGTGGAACTTCACGCCCTTGCGGAGGGTGAAGCGCGCCGTGGAGTCATCAGTCATCTCGAACTTCTCGGCCAGCGCCGGCTGGGGTGCGCCATTGGCGTCGATGTTGATCAGAGATTCGGAGACGCCGAGCCGCATGAGGCTCGAGGCGTCGTCGGTGTAGGGCGACAGGTTCCCGACGGGTGCGAAGTTGAGCGCGACGCGCAGTCGAGCCGCCCCGTCGGGTCCGGACGCGGAGGAGTCGTTGTTGCCGGCGACGACACAGCCGGTTAGGGCGGCGAGCGTCGCGACGCCGGCGAGGATTCGGCGGAGCATGGGGGTCCTTTCTATCTGGGTCAGCTGGGCTGCACCGGGACTGAGGCGACGAGCGCGCGGGTCTGCTCCGCGGTCGGCGCCTCGAAGGTTCGGGGGATGGGGCCGGTCTCCGCGACCTTGCCGGCGTTTAGGACCAGCACCGAGTCGCAGAGGAAGTTAACGGCCCCAAGATCGTGAGAGATAAACAGCAGGCCGACGCCAGCCTCCTCGCAGATCTGTCTCAGGGTCGTCATGACCTGGAGCCGGACGAGGGCGTCCAAGGCGCTGACCGCCTCGTCGGCGACGATGACCGCCGGTTCGGGGGCCAGAGCACGCGCGATCGCGACCCGCTGCCGCTGCCCGCCGGACAGCTCGCCGGGGTAGCGGTTGCCGAGGCTGGGGTCGAGACCGACGGCCGCGAGGCAGTCGCCGACGCGCGCCGCGTGATCGCCGGGCACGCGCAGGCACTCAAGGGGCTCTTTGACCGCGTCGAGGACGCGACGGTGCGGGTTGAGGGAACTCGACGGGTCCTGCGGCACGAACTGCACCTGGCGGCGGTACCAGCGCAGGTTCGTGCCCGCCGTCACCGGCCGGCCGTCGAAGGAGACTTTGCCGGCGTCGGGCTTCTCTAGCCCCAGCACGAGGCGCAGCAGCGTCGACTTGCCGGACCCCGACTCGCCGACG
>CAMCJC010000210.1 GCA_945875065.1 uncultured Propionibacteriaceae bacterium
CTTCGAGGCGGCTATGGTGGCGTTTGAGGACGAGCCGTCAGAGGTGACGGCCGGTCGGGTGGAGTTGAAGTTCACCCTCGCTCGACGCCCCAGCCGCAAGACCGAACGTTTCCATCAGCCGCCCCCTAGGGAGTCCAGCCGTCGACCCCGTCGGCATGGAACGCCCGGTACGTCACGACGGCTACTCAGGGATTGGGTCTAGCCACTCCATGTACTGGAGACACCGGTCGGTGCTGCTCTCGAAGCATCCCAGCCCCCGGCACCCGATGATGGTTCCCGTCTCGCTGCGTACCTCGCCGTAGGGGAAGAAGAAGTCGGGCCGCCGCGCCGCTTCCGCCGAGATCCGCGGGACGATGTACCCGACGCCCGGGATCATCGGCGGCCACGGGGCGACGCCGCCCTGACGAACCCTCGTCAACGGCACCTCTTGGCCGTCGACACGAAGCGTTGGCAGCTGCTCGGAGTCCTCTCGCCTGCGGACCCACTCGGCGTCCGATTTGGGCGAGAACCACGTGTGAGCTGCCCCGGCAGCCGGAATGTACGTCACGGCGTGGGGTGTCAGGTTCGTCAGGGTGCGTACCTCGTCGACCTGAGGCATCGCCTGACCGAACACGCCGACGATGGGGCGCCCGTTTCCGGCCTCCATCCGCATTACGCGGATGTACTCTCTGACGCCGACGCCGGAGGAAGCGAGCTCGTAGAAGTCGACGCAGACGGTGTTGCACTCGCGGGCCGCCAGCGTCACCAGGGCGACGGGGATGGATGCCGCCAGATGAATCCTCACCCCATCGCCCAGCTCCCGCAGGGCCTGTCCGATCCGCACGGCGAGCGCCTGCCCCTCCTCGCTTGGGATGACCTGCTGCCCATGCTCGTTCAAAGGCCCCGAGAACTCGATCACCACGACCGGAGCCGAACCAAGCCGCTGGGCAAGCTCGATTACCGGGTCCCTCTTGAAGCCCGCCAGGGCCAGCACCACGACGACGTCCGCGTGTTCCGTGTTGCCATCAGGAAGGCGGAGAGCCGCCCGGAGGTCGCCGCCCGACTGCGTCTCCAGGACCCGATCCTCCCGCCGTTTGGAGGGGTCGACGACGCGGTAGCGCACCGTCGTGCGGACTTCGCGCGTCGTCGCGGCCGAAGACCAGTCGTTGCCGTCCACGTCCTGCCACACGAACGACTCGATCCTTCCGCGCGACTTGGGGATCCCCGTCCCCAGCGCCCAGGCGACGCTGGGATGACAGCCGCCGCTGAAGCAGATGGACTCAACCCTCATCTCGAAGATCGTGTCGACGAGCACCGGCAGGGTCTTCTGGAGGCAGCGGAGGTCCAGCTCCTCGGGAATCTGGGAGGCCACGTCCTGACGAAGCCGGATGTGGAGGTCACCGGTGTCGGGGGTCAAGGGGCTGGCGGGCTGATGGGTGGGAGCGGGCCGGGTCTGGAGTCCAACCCTGAGGGGGCCGTTCCCCCGCACCCGCCAGTGCTCGATGCGTCGCTTCAGGAGGTCCTTCAACATGGCGTCGAGCTGATTGACCGGCGGGGCGGCACGTAGGAGCGCATGCTGGAGTCGGTCGGCCAGCTTCGCGGGCCTCGGACACTTGGGTTGCAGCCGCGCGTCGGGGGCGGTGACATCCATGTCGTCGTCTCGTCGGATGGTGTTAACGATATAGAACTGGAAGTACCCATCCGACGCTTCGTCGACGTCGAGGATCAGGGGCAGCTCCTCCTGCGGCACGAAGACGCTGTCCTCGATCCCATCGGTGACAACTAGGACGGCACCGCTCAGCCCTTCTTTGAACGCCTTCTGAACCGAGCGCGTCACCGCCCCGGACTCGAGATCGCGGATGTCACGCCAGGGTACGATCCCGCCCGCGCGTAGATACGTCTCGACGAACTCGGCCTCCTGCGCCCCACTTCGCTGGTGGTAGGAGATGAAGACGGCGCCGTCTGGGCGCGGCATGGGTGGAGTGTTGGTCATCTTGGGGTCTGTCCTTGGGTTGATGCGGGCCGGGTGACCTCCTTTCAGTATGTTCTAACGGAAGGAGTGGTCTGCCACACCGGCCTGTCCGTCAGCAGAGAGAAAGGCTCTGCGATGGGAACGGACGGCGAGGAGGAACGATGACCGACGAGGTGCGTTACGTCTACCTGGAGGACGACGGCTCGGGTGGGGTCACGATCTGGCCCCTCGAGGAGTCCGACGTCACCTGGAAGGGTCGGCCGGTGTTGACGAGGGCGAGTTCGCACCCGATTGACGCGGACTACTGCGAAGGCTATGACGTTGGGCGGCCCGGCTACTACCGCGCGACGCTTGAGGGAGACCCGCCCGAGATCTGCGAGGTCGACGAAGGCCCGCTGCCGTGCCAGGAAGCCAAGCCCAAGGGGCACAACGTGCGCGGCAAGCCCCTAGTATTCGATGGCTGGGAGCAACACCTTGTCAACATGGCCCAGTCCCAGGCCTTCGTCCTCATCGCGGAGGGCACGCCGCACGAGCGCCTGTGCTGGGGTGGCCACGGCGTCGACGCGTGGCGCGAGCAGGCGGAACAGAAGCGCCGGGACAAGGCCGAGGCGAAGGTTTACGGGCAGGAGCTGAACGCGCAGCGGAGGCGCGACGCGTGGCTGCACGAACTCCACGACGGGGGCGATGCCTTCATCAACCCGTACACGTTCGTCCCACTGCCCGACAAGGTACGACGCAGTAGCCCCGCCGGGCACGCCCGCGCTAAGGAAGGGCACCTGAGTGGCTTCATTGACGTCGAGTACGAGTTCAAGACCCCCCTCATGCTGGCAAACGACTGGCATCCGGCGGGGGGCGGCGAACACCGGGCGGGTCAGCTGATCAGCATCCCCGGCTCGTCGTTCCGCGGCGCCACCCGCTCGCTGTTCGAGGTCCTCACCAACAGCTGCCTCCACATCATCGACCCCGACTACGTCCCCGTCCACCGCTCGGAGGTCCAGATGAGGCCGGACGCTCGCCTCGCAGTGGTTCAGAACCTGGATGAGACGACCCACAAGCTGACGGTGCTCCTGACAACGCGCGTCGTCTGGGCCACGGCGAAGGCTCTTCAGGAGCGCCTCAAAGAGCCCCTGAAGTCGGGCCTCCGCCTGGACTTCCCCGGGGGCTTCCGGCAGGAGTACGGGAAGGAACAGTCCTTCGGCAAGGACAAGCGCGGACGGAAACAGACGCGCCAGGCGTTGACACCCAGCGGAGTCGAGGCTCTGGAGCTCAGCGACGGCGGGCGCTGGGTCCTGCACGTGGCGGACGCGGGGGCGAAGGGCGCCAAGCCGTTCGACAGCGTCCACGTCGCCCTCGGGGAGTTGAAAGACGAGCCGATGACTCTCGATCCCTCGATCTGGGAGGAGTTCCGGGAACTGTGCCGGCACTCTGTCGATGTCGAGGGCGGAAACCTCGCCGATACCGCGCCCGATCTCAACTCGCCGGACTGGCCGAGAGCCGAGGTCTGTCACGTGCACAAAGGGAATAGGACGGTGGTGGGGTGGCGGCGCAAGAGCGACGGCATGCTCGGCCCTGGCGACTCGGTATGGCTGGTTTACGAGAAAGGGGAAGTCGTCGGTCTCAAGATGTCCCTCAACTGGCGCGAGATGGGCCAGCATCCCCTGAAAAAGCGCCTCCCCGATGAGTCGCTGCTGCCCTGCCACGACCCGGACGACCTCTGCCCCGCCTGCAGCACGTTCGGGTTCATCGAGCAGCGCACCGAACACAGGGATGCAGCCGAACAGAACGCCTACGCCTCCCACGTGCGGTTCACGCCGCTGCGTTCCCACGGCGACGTGGCCCTGCGGCAGGAGGTGCCGCCGCCGATGCGGTCCCCCCGGGCCAGAGCCGGCGCCTTCTACCTCAGCCACAAGATCACCGCAGGCGACACGGACGTCGAAGCCTCCCAGTGGCGTGAGGCCGGGAATCCCGAATGGGGGCAGCCAGCCACACGCTGGGGTAGCAAGCTGGACTCCCCCTCCCCTCGAAGGATCGCGGGCCGCAAGTTCTACTGGCACGGCCAGGAGCCCGACGATGTCACCCCGACTCCCCGGCACAAGCGACGCGGCCGCTCCTCGAGCAAGGAGGAGTTGGACGAGAGTCGCTGGTTCGCCCCCGCCGAGACCCACCTGAGTGGGCGGGTGTTCTTCGAGAACCTGTCGCCCGCCCAGCTCGGCTTCCTCCTGATCGCCCTCAACCCGCAGCTCCTCGCCGACGAGCTCGGCATCGCCGACTTCGGCGGCCTGGCCACCCATCTGGGAGGCGGCAAGGGACTCGGTTACGGCACCGCCGTCGCTACCCGCTGCCAGGCCCACGTCGAGGGCGCCGCCGACCGCTACCGCGACGGCACGGCCGCTTTCGACGACGCAGAGCGCAAGGCGCTCGACGAGGCCGCCCGCGAGCTGAGGGAGAGTCCGGACCTCGCCCAGGCAATAGCCAAGGCCCTCGGCCTGGGCAGCGTCCCCGCCGATCGCCTCTGGTATCCCACGATGGGCAACTTCAAGGAACGGAGTAGGACAAACCAGAAAGAGTTCGACCTCAGCTTCAAGTACTACGCGAAGTTCTCCGGCGCCAATACAGGCGTACCCATGCGGACGCTGCCGCGCATCGACGAGTGGAACCAATACATGACTAACAAGGAGAAGCCGTGACTTACTTCGCAGCCATCGGCATTCGGCAGATCCAGTCCTACCTGGCCCGCTCCCGACACCTGTGGGGGCGGCGCGGCGCCTCGGACATGCTCGCCTACCTGACCGCCACCGCAGGCCCGGACATCGCTCCTGACCAGAGGCGCTTCCGCACGGCCGCCGAGGTGCTCGAGGACCACGCGGGCGTGGACTTCGACCGGGACGCCCTCGACGTCGACAGCATCGTCAATGTCCGCGGCGAGGACCATGACGCCGTCGCCCGGGCCACGAAGGCCCTCGCCCTCAACATCAAGCTCCACCTGCCCGCCGCCCACGTCGAGACCACCATCCGCGAGGGCAAGACCTACCGCGACGTGATCCGAGCGGAGAACGCCCGGGAGGTGACCGAGCACGTCGAATACCCGCCTACGCGCATCGAGTTCCCGCTGGCCCACCACTGCGACGAGTGCTCTTCCGGCATGGCATCCCGCACCAAGAACACCCCCGACGGGGAGCTGCGGCTCTGTCCCGACTGTCTCTCCCGCGCCACGGACAACGGGCGCAACCGGCTGCTGGACAAGGCCCAGTTCGTACCTCAGGTCGGG
>CAMCJC010000211.1 GCA_945875065.1 uncultured Propionibacteriaceae bacterium
CTCCACAACAACCTCCACAACCGTTGTTGCGCACACCGCCTGAACCCGCCAGGGGGTTTGCAGGGCTGGTTCACCCAGCCCGGCGATTCGTGCACACCCCTTGAACCCGCTGGCTTTGGTCTTCTGGCGACCTGTTGGGCGTGGTTGAAACGTTGTGGACCGCTCATGCCGAGAGACCGGCGGCTTACTCAGGGGCCGCCACTCGATCGACATCACGCCGTCGGGCTCGTGGCAGCGCCCTGAGTAACCCTCAAGACTGCGAGGGGGACGGCCATGGGCGAGATTTCCCCACGGTGCCGCGGGCGCGGCGACAATGGAGTTGCGGCCCTGCTGCGGAACCTCGACTATCCGAAGTCGGCTTCGGCTCTCGTGGTGTGCTAAGCCCGGGAAGGCAGTGGTGAAGAATTAGTGCTCCGGTTTGGCAAAGCGACGAGGTCCTTGGGACTCAGTAGTCCCAAGGACCTCGCTTCGCGCCAGGCTATGCCGCAGCAGACGGGGCTGGGGTTAGAGTTCCAAGCCCGGGTAGAGCGGGTGCGAATCCAGGAGTTTGCCGGCTCGTTCCTGCGTGCCCTGGGCGAGGCCTGCTGGCATTTCGTATTTCGCCTTGCCGGGCTTGCCGTCCTTGACCGTGGGTTCGGTGGCCTTCAGGACGTCGGTGATCATCGCCGCGACCTCGTCCATGTCGGAGGTGGTGAAGCCTCGCGTCGTCAGGGCCGGGGTGCCCAGGCGGACTCCCGAGGTGTACCAGGCCCCGTTGGGGTCGTTGGGAACCGAGTTGCGGTTCGCGACGATGCCGGCGTCGAGCAGCGCCGACTCCGCTTGGCGACCCGTCAGGCCGAAGGAGGTGACGTCGAGGAGGACGATGTGGTTGTCGGTGCCGTCGGTGACGAGCTTGCCGCCGCGCTTCATCAAGCCTTCGGCTAGGGCGCGAGCGTTGTCGACGACGCGGTGCGCGTAGTCCTGGAACGCCTCGGTCTTCGCCTCCGCCAGCGCGACCGCCTTCGCGGCCATGACGTGGGGGAGTGGACCACCGAGGACCATCGGGCAGCCGCGGTCGACGTCCGACGCGTAGTCCTGCTTCGCTAGGATCAGGCCGCCGCGCGGGCCACGCAACGACTTGTGGGTGGTGGTGGTCACGACGTCCGCGAACGGTACCGGATCCTCGTCGCCCTGGAACACCTTGCCGGCGACCAGCCCGGCGAAGTGCGCCATATCGACCATCAGCACCGCGCCGACCGAGTCGGCGATCTCCCGCATCTTCGCGAAGTTCACGCGGCGCGGGTACGCGGAGTAGCCGGCGACGATGATCAGCGGCTTGAACTCGGCGGCCTGCTTGGCGAGGGCGTCGTAATCGAGCAGGCCGGTACTCGGATCGGTGCCGTAGGAGCGCT
The DNA here is from genome assembly GCA_945875065.1 of uncultured Propionibacteriaceae bacterium. Classification (GTDB taxonomy): domain Bacteria; phylum Actinomycetota; class Actinomycetes; order Propionibacteriales; family Propionibacteriaceae; genus Arachnia. The sequence goes on from CAMCJC010000211.1 coordinate 1,392, forward strand.
GGTGGAACATCTTGCCGGAGATGTTGGGGCGGAAGCCGTGCGTCAGGTGCCCGCCGGCGTCCAGGCTCATGCCGAGCAGCCGCTGGTTGCCGAAGCGAGCGCGCAGTGTCTCCCAGTCGGCCTCGGATAGCTCCGAGACGTTCTTGGCGCCGAACTCTTTCAGGGCGGGCATCTCGATGTGGTGCGCGAGGATCGCCCAGTAGGCGGTGACGTTGGCGTAGATTCCGGAATGCGGTTGAGCGTAGGCGTAGTCGGCGCCGAACAGCTCACGGGCGTGCTCGGCGGCTACGGCCTCCACCGTGTCGACGTTCTGGCAGCCCGCGTAGAAGCGGTGCCCGACGGTACCCTCGGCGTACTTGTCGCTGAACCAGGTGCCCATCGTCGCGAGGACGGGGAGGCTGGCGTAGTTCTCGGAGGCGATGAGCTTCAGCGACGCGCGCTGATCCTTCAACTCATCGCGGGTGGCCTGCGCGATGCGAGGCTCGACGGCCTCGATGGCGGCTAGGAGGGTCTGATAGGCGCCGGAAAGGGCTTCAGTCACGGGATGCTCCTGGGATTGACGGGCGGTGGGACAAATCTATCCCGCAACGCCAGACCAATCGAATGAAAGTCGTTCTGCGTGCGTGCCCGTTCCCCGCTCGCTGGCCCTGAACCGAAACGCTCGACCTCGTCGGGCAGGCGCTGCGCCGCAAAGCCCGAGAAGGGATTGTTCTTCCTCCGTCTATCGCCCCGGCGTCGGATCGACATGGCATCGCGGTCTGCGCCCCGCGCCGCCTGGATCGGGTCTCTCGACCCGCATGGTTGACGAGCTGGTCAAGGCAAGGGTGGTTTGCTGACTCCATCGAAGTGGTTCCGGGCTCCTTGGTGCCGGGACTCACCCCGATCGGCCTCGATCCGAGCAACCCGGACATGGCGGCAGCGCCCGCGCAGCCCAGCACGGTTGACCCTAAGGCCGCCCAACACCAAGGACCCCGGCAAGCCTCACTGCCGTCGTCTGAAGCAACACCACAGCGCGGGGACTAGACCAGGGCGGCCGGCGAAGCGGGGCAGAACTGGACACGTAGGATCCCGGCATGCCACGAGTTCTGCTCCACCCCGCGAAGGCCAGGCCTGGGGATCGCGTCGCGATCTTGTCGCCGTCGCTTGCTGCGCCGGGATTCGCCCCCGCCGTACACGAGCAAGCCATGCGCCGATTCCGAGAGCTCACGGGACTCGAACCTGTGGAATACCCGACTACGCGGCAGCTAGGCGCTTCGCCCGTCGACCGTGCGCGCGATGTCAACGCGGCTCTGCGAGACCCGTCCATCCGTGCCCTCATCACCACCATCGGTGGGGAGGATGAGATCACAGTCATCCGGCACCTCAACGCCGACGCACTGCGCTCGGACCCCAAGCCGATCCTTGGCTACAGCGACAACACTAACCTCCTCCACTGGGCCTGGGAGGCGGGCGTCGCATCGTTCTACGGCGGCGCTACCCAGGTGCACTTCGGCCCCGGCCCCTACGTCGACGACATCCACCTGGCATCCGTGCGTGCCGCCCTCCTTAATGGCGGACGCCTTGAGCTCACAGAGCTCGGAGACTCAGAAGACTTCGGACACGACTGGCTGGATCCCCGCGCGCTAACCGAGTTCGGGACCCGCGAGCCCACCGACGGATTCACCTGGGCGGGCGCTGTCCGCCGCATCACCGGTCCGACCTGGGGCGGCTGCCTTGAGGTTCTCCAATGGATTCTGGCCGCCGGCCGGCTCAGCCACGCAGCCGCCGCCTTCGAAGGCGGAGTGCTGCTCATCGAGACCTCGGAGATGATCATCCCCGCCGAGGAGTTCGGCTACATTCTTCGCTGCCTCGGAGAGCGCGGAATCCTTGGTGCTGCAGGCGCCGTCCTGGTCGCCCGTCCTCCGGCGTCGAGCTTCACCACGTACCCCGACGATGCGGCGCGCGCCCGCTACCGCGCAGACCAGCGAGACTGCGCAGTCGAGGTCATCGGCCGCTACAACCCCGACGCCGTCGTGTGCGTCGGCGTCCCGTTCGGTCACACCCGGCCACAGTGGGTCCTTCCATACGGCGGCACAGTGACTGTCGATGGCGAGGCCAGGCGGCTCTGGGCCGACTATGACTGAGTCGTGACGCTACCAGTCGTCCTCCCCAATGGTTCGCGGTTGCCGACTAAACCGCACTGGCCTTCATGCGCAATGGCCTGATGGGCGGTGAGGCTCGATCACCGGGCACAACGTTTGGAACATTCGCGCCGCACGTCGTGCCGTTCGGGCGGATGACCGTTCGGTTACCCGCGTCGGCCGCATGGTCGAACGGGGTCCGGGGCCAGATCCGACGCTTAGGGTGTGCCTACCTGACACCAGAAAGGGGATCTGCTGGATGACAAGCACATATTGGTGGCGGCGGGGATGCCTTGCCGCCGCAGCGGCCGTGACGCTGACTGCGGGGATCGCCCCACCGGCGGGGGCGGAACCACCGTCGGCGAAGACCTCGCAGCGCGAGGCGCAGCGTGTAGACGCCATCCCGGCGCCAAAGCTGGACTGGCAACCCTGCTCCGACGCGGCCGATACGCAATGCGCCACCGTTCGGCTGCCGCTCGACTACGACGAGCCCGGCGGCGAGCAGATCACCATCGCCCTGCGTAAAGTGCCCGCCGCCAACCAGGCCGAGCGAATCGGCAGCCTGTTCATCAACCCCGGAGGGCCAGGCACCTCAGCCAAGGAATCCCTCGCCAACGGCGGGACGTACTTCAGCGAATCCGTGCGCGACCGCTTCGACCTGATCGGCATGGACCCTCGAGGCATGGGCGACAGCAGCCCCTTGAAGTGCATCACCAACCCGGACGAGGTCCTGAAAGTGGCGACGCCCGCGTTCCTCATGGGCTTCCCCCTAAACTCGGACGACGCGAGGACCTACCAGAAGAGCTACAAGGCGATCGCCGACGCGTGCTCCGGCAGCAAACTCGCATCCGCCATGACCACCACCGAGGTCGCACGCGATATGGACGTGCTGCGTCGCGCCCTCGGGGACGACAAGCTCAACTATCTCGGCTTCTCCTACGGCAGCTACCTGGGTCAGGTATACGCCAACATGTTTCCCGACCGTGTCCGCGCCGTCGCGATCGACGGCATCATCAACCCGCCCGACTGGCTAGGCAGTCGCCTGTCGGCGTTCGTGCCGCTCAACCTCAGGCTGGACTCCGCCCTCGCGTCTGAGAAGGCGTTCGAGGCTGTCCTGTCCCGCTGCGCGCAGGTCGACGACTGCCCCCTGGCCGACCCGGTGGCCGACGCAAGTGACGTGCTAGCCAAGCTGCGCGAACGCCCCGTGACGTTCCCCCTCCCGGACGGCGGCACGCAGACCGTCACCTTCCAGGACGTCGTCTCCGACCTTCTCAAGTTGTTGTACGACGAGGACACGGTCGAAGCGGTGCCGGAATACCTGGCGATCATCAAGCAGCTGCAGGCCGCGCCCGAGGGCGCCCCCTCCGCCACGACGCGGCTGTCTGAACTGCGCACCCAGGCCGGCGGCGACCAGTCCCCATTCGGCCTGGCCCCCACCATCCACGATCTGGAGTCCGTCACCCGGCGCGCCGCAGTCATCTGCAGCGAGGGGGCCCACCCGAGCGCACGCGCCGCGCGCAGCATCGCGCGGGTCTATGATTTCGACCTGCCGCACTTTGGAGCGAAGTGGATCTGGGAGGACGCGATCTGTGCGGCACCCAACTGGCAGATCCGCGACGAGGACGCCTACCGAGGACCTTTCAACCAGAAGACGGCGGCACCGGTGCTCGTGGTCGGCAATGAGCACG
>CAMCJC010000212.1 GCA_945875065.1 uncultured Propionibacteriaceae bacterium
GCCATGAAGGCCATCACCGATGCCGGCAAGGCGGGTCAGATCCAGGTCTTCGGCGTCGACGCCACGGAGGACGGCATCAACTCGATCAAGAGTGGAGCCATGACCGGGACGGTCTCACAGGACACCGCAGGTATCGGTTCCCTCGCCGTTGAGACCATGAACAAGGTGGTCAAGGGTGAAACGGTTGAGAAGGTCACCTTCACCAAGGCCACCTGGGTTACCAAGGACAACGCCGACCAGTTCGGCAAGAAATAGGATTCACCTCGCGACAGTTGTTCGGGTACCCGCTCAACCAAGTGGTCACCTGGCCCAAGTGCTCGGGTCCGGACTTGGTGGTGATCCCGTCGGCGCTGACCGCGGACAGCGGTCCGTGCCCGATCAGCCAGGCCCTTACCGTGACCGGACACCCGGCCACGGTAAGGGGAACTCTATACTTTTCGACCGGCTGCCCGAGTTTTAGATCACTGGGAGCTGAATGGTGTCCTAGCGTGAGTCAATCCTGCCGAAGACTGTGCTGCCGAGTTTGTCATGATGGCGGAGCCTTTCCGCGACCTATCAAACATGTTGTTCATCGTTCTGTTGTGAGCCATTCGCTGCGTGCGAGGGCTGCTATTGATAGCGTCGCTAACGTGAGTGCTAGGACGATGGTGACAGTGCCGTTGAGATGCCACGGTGTTCCCAGGGCTAGGTCGCGTAGCAGATTCGCTTGGTAGGTGAGTGGGTTTACCGTGGCCATCAGTTTCAAGAATGTTGGTGTGGATTCGAGGCTGAAGAAGATCGGGGCGGTCAGGATGATTGGAAGGTTGACCAGGCTCAGGATTAGGTCGCGTTGGCTGTAGGAGTGGATGAGGGCTCCCATCAAAGCGCCGACACCGATCCAGCAGGTCAGGAACAGGGGGAGGGCCAGCAGCGTGCTCACTGCGAGGATGCTGACTGCTACGCCTGGTAACAGGATCAGTGTCAAGATCAGGATGCCGAGCGTTTGTGTGTACGCCATGGGTAGGGCGGCTAGTACGAGGCTGGCGAAGTAGCTGCTTGGTGAGAGGCCCGCTAGCCGGGCAAAGGCGTAGACACCCCATTTGCGGTCGTTGGACACGTCGGATACGGCCGCCGTGCCGGCCCGAACGCCGAGGAGTGCCATGATTCCGGGAACTACGTATTCGCCGTAGCTAAGGATTTGGCCCTGGTAGGGCAGCCGTGCCAGGGTGGCGTTGAGCCCGACGACCATGAATGCGAGGTAGGCCAGCGGTTCGATGAGACGACCGAGGTAGACCGTGCGCCAGTTCCACAGTGAGCGCAGGTGCATGGCGGCCAGGTTTAGCACTCTCATTTCCTCGTCACTATTCCGATCGCTTTGTAGGCCGAGCGCAGTGACATCGCGTGCTGTTGGATTTGGAATGAGGGGCCTTGCAGGTCTGGGGGTAGCTCGTTTGCTAACAGCCAGAGGCTGTTGTCGCGTGTCGGTGCGCGACCGGACGTCGGTGCGCGACCGGACTCGTCAGCGAACCGGGCGATGGCGGCCTTGGCCTCGTCGTTCATTGGTAGCACTTCGAGCACCTCCATCGCTTGGTGATCCAGATCGCTCTTGTCGAACGACGCGGACATGCGCCCTCCCCGCAGGATAAGGAACGAGTCGCACTCACGTTCGAGGGTGTCTAGATCGTGTGATGAAATAAGCCCGCCAACCCCCTGGGATCGTCGGCGGTTCAGGTCTTCCCAGAGTGCATCCTGCCCCTCGACATCGAGCCCAGTAGTGGGTTCATCTAGCAGCACCAGGCGGGGCTCGGTGCACAGGGCCCGGGCGATCTGTACCCGCTGTAGCTGTCCACCGGAAAGGGTCTCGGCCGTCGTCTTGGATGAGGTTTCCAAGCCCAGCAACTGCAAGGACTCGTATGCTGCCCGGCGGGCAGCACGCGCCGACAACCCGAAGAGCCGAGCTGGCAGCATGACGTTCTCGAGAACGGTCAGCGACCAGTCAATAACGGTCTGCTGCGGACACCATCCCACTCTCTCCACCCTCCGGTCGACATGTCCCGAGGTAGGTTGGAGAAAACCACCCAGAATATTGAGCAGGGTCGACTTACCGGCACCGTTCGGGCCTACCAATCCAAGATAGCGTCCAGCATCCAATTGCAGACTAACATCCTGCAACGCCATGACCCCTGTGGTGTAACGCTTGGTGAGGCCCTCAGCAACCATCAGTGGCGACATGTGTGCTCCTTCCAGAAGGACGACTCAGACTCTCCCACAACGCCCGAATATCATCAACGCTTTCGACCAGGACCATGCAGCACGGCAGCAACCGCATCATCACTTTGCGATGATGCCCGGGGAAGACACGGACAACGAAATCACCGACCTGCGACCTCTCGTTCAAGAGAACCACAATGCCCTTGGGCAGGCTCACGCTGCGAGCTTGTGGAAGCCGACTTCCGTGCTGGCCAGACCGTCATGGTCCGAGAGACGTGATTGGAACGACGCAGACCCCGTCCGGACGCCGGTAGTTGTAGCGACCGCCTGTCAGCACGATGAGTGCGGCTGGCTTGCCGTGGCGTTCATGGTCAATCTTGTCGGCCATCCGTAGCAGTGAATTTGCAGCCGTGTCCGCCGCCGCCTCACCCAACTTGACCTCGATACCCGCCCATCTGCCATCTGGCAGTTCAAGCACTGCATCCACTTCGAGCCCGGTTTGGGAGTCACGCCACGACGCCAACGTGGCACCCAAGGCCTGTCCGTAGACGCGCAGGTCGCGCATCACGAGTGACTCGAAGTGGAGCCCGGCCGCGTTGAGATCTCGCCGCAGATCATTGCTTCCGATCCCCAAGGCGGCTGTCCCCAATGACGGATCGACGAAGTGGTGGACGGCAGCCGTGCGCAGCCGGGTCCGTGAGCGCATGTGGGGACGCCAAGCCGGGATCGGTTCGATGAGCATAAGCCGGTCGAGGGCATCAAGGTAGTTCGTGAGGGTCTCGGAGGCGATGCGTCCCCTTGCCCCGCCCACATCCTGAGCCAGGGAGGTGAGGTTGAGTGGCATGGCCGCCGTGCGTCCGAGGGCGGCCAGAAGCCGCTCGACGTTGCCAGGGTTTCGTCGGGGACCGAGGCCGGGAACATCCACCTCGGCGAGGGTGCGCAGGTAGTCGCGCAGCCATAGGGATGCCTCGCGCTCGCTCGCGTCGAGCAAGTCGGGCCAGCCGCCGATGATGATGCGCTCGAGTAGCGCATCGACGGTCAGACCGGAGTTTGCGCCGGTGAGTTCGTCGCCGTCCAGTAGCCGCCGTAGGCTGACCTCGCCCGTGGAGTGTCCGGTCTCGAACAAGGTCATCGGACGCATGCGCAACCGAGCGATCCGACCTGCACCAGAATGGACACGCGCGTCATCGCGTGGCCGTGCCGAGCCTGTGAGGACGTAGAGACCCTTCCCCTCATGATCATCGACAGCACGACGCACGAGGTTCCACAGGTCCGGGGTTTCCTGCCACTCGTCGAACACGATCGGTGTCGGGGAGGCGAACAACTGCTCGGGAGCCACCTCCAGTGCTGCTCGCGCCGCTCGGTCGACATCCATGCGGAACACTGTCCGAGCCACTTCCTCCGCGGTGCACGTCTTCCCTACCGCCTTGGGACCGTCGATGAGGACTGCCCCCATGGCCGCCATCCGTCGGGCCAGCTCACCGTCCACCACCCGAGGTCGATAATCCGTCATGGCTCAACTCTACAATTCGTCATGCGCGAAATCGATAATTCGTCATAAGTTGCAATGACATCCTGCCTCGTCCCCAAGGCCAATGACCGTAGCTCTCTGACCACATCCAGAGGGCCGCGCGTCTTGCAGATCGAGGCTCCAGCCTATCGGTCCCGGCCCGACGAACACTCGTCCGGCGATCACCCAGCGCAGCGTCAACGCGTCGCCCGAGGGGCGTCTATCCTCGATCTGAAAGACGCGTGGCAACCCTAGTGGAACAGCAGATCGTCGGGGTCCGAGCTTCCCCGATCAGCCAGTCGACGCCGTGCTGCCTCGGCGGTGAAGGATGGCAGGGCTACCGTCCGCTTCGACCGCGCAGTCTTCGGGTGGTCTTGGCGGAACGTCGGCTCTCCCTTGCGGCTGATGATCGTGCCCGCCAGCCGGATCGAGGGTGTCTTGCTGGTGGTGTCGATGTCGCAGCGGCGGATCGCCAGCACCTCGCCGATTCGAGCTGACGTGCCGAGCATGATTTCGACGATGGCGCTGAGCTGGCCGTCTGGTTTGGGACCGGAGATCGAGCGCCCGGCCTCCCAATGGGCGATGACGGCCCGGATGGCGTTGACCTCGGCTGGTGTGAGCGCGTCCGAGATGTGTGGTTCGCGGTGCAACCAGGCCACGTGATCCATTGGGTTGCGCGGCAAGACCTCGTGTCGCACAGCCAAGGCAAGCCGGAGGACGACCTTGGCCTGTTTGGCGCGGTTGTCGGACTGCTTGGCCAGTTGCTTGAGGAAGTGATCGCAGCGGGCTACGCCCAACTCGCGCAAGGTGAGCTTTCCCAAGACCGGCAGCACGAGCGTGCGCATGTTGCGCTCGTAAGAGGTTGCGCGTGGTCTTGGAGAGCCTGTCTGCCAGCTCGATGTCTTCCAGCCAGTAGGAGACCAGATCGGTCAACGGGCTGCCTGCCGTCAACGTCGTGAAGGTCGGCTAGAACAGGCTCCGCTCGGCAAGCTTCCCCGTTCTGCCTGCTTCCTGGTATCGCCGGTGGCCTGCACGAGGCGACTCTTGCCGTCCCAGTAGCGATACCGAGCGCGGGCCACGATGCGGCCGTTCGGGCTCGTGCGGAAGCCGATGTCGCCGAAGGTACCGACAGTTCGCCGACATCGAGCAGGGGCTCCAGGCCCCAGGGGTTGTCTGTCGTGGAGTGTTCGGTGATCATGTCGAGCAGGTGCGGAGCACCCATCCACAGCGATCGGGATCAACCGGAGAGGCCGCGCTCCTGCCGGAGCACAGCAGCCGCAGCCGGGCGCAAGGAGATCAAAGAGATGGGTTTGTGATGACCGGATCAAATCTCACCAACTAGAAAATCCCGGAAACCCTTAGAGTTTCCGGGACCTCTCAGTCGGGCTGACAGGATTTGAACCTGCGACCCCTTGACCCCCAGTCAAGTGCGCTACCAAGCTGCGCTACAGCCCG
>CAMCJC010000213.1 GCA_945875065.1 uncultured Propionibacteriaceae bacterium
GATCCTGAAGTACAAGAACAAGACCGGCTACAAGAAGCGCCAGGGTCACCGTCAGCGGTACACCCAGGTCAAGGTCACCGGAATCAAGAACTGAGGTAGAAATGGCACACAAAAAGGGCGCGTCCTCGACGCGGAACGGTCGTGACTCCAACGCCCAGCGCCTCGGTGTGAAGCGTTACGGTGGCCAACTCGTCGGCGCCGGCGAGATCATCGTCCGCCAGCACGGCACCCACTTCCACCCCGGCGACAACGTCGGCCGCGGTGGCGACGACACCCTCTTCGCGCTGGCCGCCGGTCACGTTACCTTCGGGGTTAAGCGAGGCCGCCGCGTGGTGAGCATCGCCCCGGTCGAGGCCTGAGCCTCATCTAGACGCGAGCGACGGGCCTGCCTTCAAAGGTGGGCCCGTCGTTTGGCATTCCACCACTTTCCAGTTCCAGCCAGGAGGATCGCATGGCCATCCCGTCGTTCGTCGACCGAGTCAAGCTGACGGTGCAGGCCGGCAACGGCGGCCACGGCTGCGCGTCGGTGCACCGCGAGAAGTTCAAGCCGCTCGGCGGGCCGGACGGCGGCAACGGCGGCGACGGCGGATCCGTCATCCTGCGGGTAAGCGAGAACCTCAACTCGCTGATCGAATACCATCGGCAGTCGGTGCGGAAAGCGACGAATGGGCAGCCTGGTCGCGGCGGCCACCAGCACGGCGCGAAGGGCGAGGACATCGTCCTTGAAGTGCCCGTCGGCACCGTCGTCACCGACGCGGAAACCGGCGAACACCTAGCCGACCTCACCCAGGCGGGCGACGAGTACGTGGCCGTTGTCGGAGGGAAGGGCGGCCTCGGCAATGAAGCCCTCGCCACCGCGGCACGCAAGGCACCCGGGTTCGCGCTCCTCGGCGAGGGGGGCGAGTCTCGCCTGATCCAGCTGGAGCTCAAGGTCCTGGCGGACGTCGGGCTCGTCGGGTTCCCATCGGCAGGAAAGTCGTCGCTGATCGCGGCGATTTCCAGGGCGAAGCCGAAGATCGCCGACTATCCGTTCACGACGCTGGTGCCGAACCTTGGCGTTGTCGTCGCAGGCGATACCACCTACACCGTCGCTGACGTCCCCGGCTTGATCGAAGGGGCCTCGCTCGGCAAGGGGCTCGGCTTCGACTTCCTCCGCCATATCGAGCGTTGCCAGGCGATTGTCCACGTCATCGACCTCGGAACCTGGGAGCCTGGTCGTGAGCCGATCAGCGACCTGGATGTCATTGAGGGTGAGCTGAAAGCCCACGGCGGTCTCGAGGACCGCGTACGTCTGATCGCCCTGAACAAGTGCGACCTGCCTGAAGCCCACGACCTTGCGGACTTGGTGCGTCCCGACCTGGAGGATCGCGGCTACCGGGTCTTCGTCATCTCCACCAAGACCGGTGAGGGCCTGAATGCGCTGAAATTCGCGATGGCCGACATCGTCGCCGAGCGTCGCGCCATCGTTGCCGACGAGCAGGCCGAGGAACGTCCCGTCATCCGTCCAAAGGCGGTCGGTCGCGCCCCGGCGGCCGACGACTCGTTCACCATCGCCAAGAAGGGAGACGGGGAGGGCGGCTTCCTGTGGCGGGTGCGCGGCGCCAAGCCGGAGCGGTGGATCAAGCAGACGGACTTCAACAACGCCGAAGCCGTCGGCTACCTCGCGGACCGCCTCAACCGGCTCGGCGTCGAGGACAAGCTCCTCGAGCTTGGCGCGTGCGAGGGCGACGCCGTCGCGATCGGCGGGGACGACGCCGTCGTCTTCGACTTCCGCCCGCAGATCGAATCCGGAGCTGAGATCCTCGCCCGCCGCGGAGAGGATCAACGGCTGGAGACGCAACGGCCGGCCGCAGCGCGGCGCCGCCAGCTCGACGCGGAATACCACGCGTGGCGGGCTGAGCAGGAGGGCGCCGCGGATGCGGACTGAGGTCGCCGACGCGGACCGGATCGTCGTGAAGATCGGCTCGTCGTCGCTGACCGACGCCGCCGGGCATCTCGACCCGGGGCGGGTCGAACAGCTGGCCGATCGCATCGCGTCGTTGCACGCACGGGGCAAGAAGGTCGTGCTGGTGTCCTCGGGAGCGATCGCCGCGGCCCTGCGGCCCCTTGGCCTCGACAAACGCCCGGGGGATCTGGAGACGCAGCAGGCGGCGGCCGCCGTCGGGCAGGGGATGCTCGTCGAGAGCTATGCGCGGGCTTTTCACCGGCACGGGCTGCTAGTAGCGCAGGTGCTGTTCACCGCCTCCGACCTGCAGGATGGGCGCAGCTACCGCAACGCCCTCAACACGGTCTCCCGGCTGCTGAGGCTGGGGGTGGTGCCGATCATCAACGAGAACGACACCGTCGCGACCCACGAGATCCGCTTCGGCGACAACGACCGGCTCGCCGCCCTCACCTCGCACCTGGTGCGGGCCGATGCCCTGGTGATCCTCAGCGACGTCGACGGCCTGTATACCGCCCACCCAGACGAGCCCGGAGCCGAACGGATCCGGCGCGTCACCGACTTCACGTCGCTGCGAGTGGATACGTCGCGCGTCGGCTCGCGGGTAGGCACCGGTGGCATGCGCACCAAGGTGGAGGCGGCTCGCATCGCGACGTCAGGTGGCGTCGCCGTCGTCCTCGCCCATGCCGACGCCCTCCTGCCCGCGCTGGAGGGCGAGGAGGTCGGGACGTTGTTCGAAGCGGTGGGCCGTCGCCGCCCGAGACGCCTGCTGTGGCTCGCGCACGCGGCCGAGGTCAGCGGCGCCCTGCACATCGACGCCGGGGCGCGGCGCGCCGTCGGCGAGCGGCACGCGTCGCTGCTGGCCGCCGGGATCGTCAAGGTGGAGGGGGAGTTCGAGGCCGGCGACCCCGTCGATATCGTTGGACCCGACGGCGTCGCGTTCGCCAGGGGACTGGTGGACTGCGCTTCCGACGAGTTGGAGCGCCGTCGCGGCCATTCGGGACTCGCCGTCCACACTGACCTGATGATCGGAGTCGACTCGTGAGCGCGTTCGTCACCTTCCTCGGCTGGGTTGCCGCGGTGGTCGGAACCCTCTCCGGGGTGCCCCAGCTGGTGCGGGTCCTGCGGGAACGCAAGAGCGCCGGAATCTCGCTACCCACGTGGGTGCTGCAGGTAGGAGCCGCCCTCGGTTGGTTCACCCACGGCATCCTCGTCGGCCGGCCCAACGTGATCCTCCCCAATCTGCTCATCGCGATCGTCTCCGCAGCGGTCGTGGTGATGGTGTGCCGGGACCGCGAACGTTCGGAGGCGCTGCCGCTGGCCGGGGCAGCGGCGATCGGCGGCGGCATGCTGGCCGTCGAGGTGTTCCTCGGTCCCGTCATCTTCGGGCTGTTGATCGCGATGCCGCTACTGATCGGCCAGGCGACGCAGTTCTGGGAGCTGTGGAAGGATTCCGACATCACTGGGGTCTCAGTGATGTTTCTGGCTATCAACTGCTTCGTGCAGTACCTGTGGTGCCTGTGGGCGATCTTCGCCGGTGACATCTCGATCATCATCTCGGGCGGCAGCGTCGGCACCTTGGCGCTCGCGAATCTGATCCTCTACTACAAGCGGGCGAGCGCCAAGTAGCATTCGCGCATGGATTTTCGCACCCAGGCCGAGGCCGCCCGCACCGCCAGCCGCCAGCTCGCGACGTTGACGCGCGACGCGAAGGATTCCGCCCTGGGGGCAATGGCCGACGCCCTAGCGGCGGCTGAGCCAGACCTGCTGGCCGCCAATGAGCGCGATGTTGCGACGGCGCAGGGGGAGGGGATTTCCGGGTCCCTCATCGACCGTCTCCGCCTCGACCGTTCGCGCGTCGCGGGCATGGTTCAGGGGCTACGTGACGTCGCGGCCCTCGCCGACCCCGTCGGAGATGCGGTGCGTGGCTGGCGGCTCGGGAACGGTGTCGAGGTGCGGCAAGTGCGCGTGCCGTTCGGGGTCGTCGGCATCATCTATGAGAGCCGCCCCAACGTGACCGCCGACGCGGCGGGACTGTGCCTCAAGTCCGGCAACGCCGCACTGCTGCGTGGCTCCAGCACCGCGATCGAGTCGAACAAGGTGACGATCGCGGCCCTGCGCTCTGGGCTGGAGCGATCCGGCATCGACGTGAACGCCGTGTCCCTTGTCGAAGGCGACCGGTCGGTCACCTCCGAGATGATGACCGCGCGGGGCCTGGTCGACGTCCTGATCCCGCGCGGCGGGGCGGGCCTCATCAACGCGGTGGTCGAGGGCTCGAAGGTGCCGGTCATCGAAACCGGGACCGGGAACTGCCACCTGTTCGTCGACGCCAGCGCCGACCACGAGAAGGCACTGAAGATCCTGGTCAACGCGAAGGTTCAGCGTCCGGGGGTCTGCAACGCCGTCGAGACCCTGCTCGTGCATCGCGATACCGCCCCGGAGTTCCTTCCGAAAGCCCTCCACGCGCTGACCGAGGCGGGGGTCACCATGCACGGCACGCCCGAGGTGTGCGGGTTTTCGGCCAGCGTCGTGCCCGCCGGGGAGGATGAGTTCGACGCCGAGTACCTGTCGCTGGACATAGCCGTGACAGTCGTAGGAGATCTGGCCGAGGCGATCGACCACATCCGAGCCCACACCACCGGGCATTCGGAGACGATCGTCACCGAGTCGCGCGCCAACGCCGACCGGTTCGTCGCGGAGATCGATGCGGCGGCGGTTCTGGTCAACGCGTCGAGTCGCTTCATCGACGGCGGGGAGTTCGGCTTCGGGGCCGAGATCGGCATTTCCACGCAGAAGCTCCATGCCCGCGGCCCGATGGGCCTGACGGAGCTGACTTCGTCGAAGTACATCCTGTCGGGAGAGGGCCAGATCCGCGGCTGAAAGATGGGGAGAACTCCCCATCGACACGCGAACGAAGCGCTCCTAGCATCGGCCCATCAAAGGACCGACGGCGGTCCACCGCTGCGAAGTTGGAGGCATGATGCGAGCGATGGCGTGCTTGGCGATAGCGGCGCTGCTGGTCGGTTGCGGCACTGGGGTGCAGACTCAGGGGGGCAGTACTGCTTCTGGGCAGGGAAGCCCGGACGCGGCCTCGTCGTCTGCGGTTGTTTCGCCGAGCGGATCGGCCAGCACCGAGGGTAGGACGGGGCTG
>CAMCJC010000214.1 GCA_945875065.1 uncultured Propionibacteriaceae bacterium
TGAAACTGGTCCTCGGGGTGCGGGCGATCGGCAACATCATCTCGTCGCTGGTGTGGCTGCTGTTCCCGAGCTACCCGGGGCTGGTCGCGGGGAAGGTCGCGGACGACATCGGGAAGGCGGCGTTTCGGCCGGCCTGGGGGTCGGTGATGGCGCGGGTCGCGGAATTGGACCCGGCTAGGAGGTCGCAGACACTGGCGGTGATGAGCACCGTCGAGGACCTCGGGGAGCTGGGGGCGCCTGTGCTGGCGGGGGCGATCTGGTCGGCGCTGGGGCTGCCGGTGCTGCTGTTGATTCGGTTCGGGGCGGGCGTCGTAACGGAGGGGTATTCGTGGTGGCTGTCGCGCCGGCTGGGCCATCCGGAGGACAGCGGTAAGGACGGCCTTAACGTTGCCGAGCCCGTGCCTCGGCGGGCAGAGTTCTAGGCTCACGACTATGCACGTGCTGATCCTTCGACCGGGGGAACCCGGGAAGTCGAGCCTCGCTATCGACGCCATGGTCGCGGCGCTGACCAGCGACGGTGTCACGGTCTCGACGCTGTATCCGGAGCAACTGCCTAAGGACGCTCCCCTGCCGAAGGCGGACGTCGTGGTTTTGAAGGACAAGACGCCGCTGGGCCGGGAGTGGGGCCGGCGATTCCACGCGGCCGGCGTGCCAACGTTAAGCCCCTACCCGGCGACGGAGCTTTGCCGCGACAAGCTGGCGACCAACCAGCGGCTCGCGGCGGCCGGGCTGCCGGTGCCGGAATGCCGAAAGGTCGAGCGGGCTGAGGACATCTGGGAGTTGTTGGCGGCTGGGCCGGTGATCCTGAAGCCGATATTCGGGTCGCAGGGCAAGGGCATCGTCGTCGTCGAAGGGCCCGATGAGGTGCCGGCCAGCCTCGAAGGGCTGATGGTGCAGCGGTACTTCGCGCCCGACGGCCTCGACCGCAAGATCTACCGCATCGGCGACGAGGTGTTCTGCATCGAGCGGGTGTGGCCGCCGAAAACCCTGGAGGAGAAGCAGGGCCGGCTCATCGACCTTGACGAGCGGACGCTGGCGGTCGCGCGGGCGTGCGGCGACGTCATCGGCAGCGACGTTTACGGCGTTGACATCATCGAACACGACGGCCAGCCGTGGATCGTCGACCTGTCCAGCTTCCCCGGTTTCAAGGGGGTCCCGGACGTCGGAGCGAAGCTGGCTCAGGTCGTCGAGGCGGCCGGTCGTCCGCTGAGCCCAGATGCCGAGACGCGGCCGCTCTGGGGTCGCTAGGCCGGCTGATCGGGGAACAGCGGCTTGCCGCGGTAGCTGGCGTCGGCGCGGGCGCGGGCGGCCAAGATCGCCCAGGTGATGCCGACCAGCAGCAGCGCGACGCCGATGTAGATGCCGGGCTGGAGGGCTGACCGGAACGTCGCGAAGAAGCTCTGGAGGGCGGCATTCGCGGCGGCGGACGCGGTCGTGTCGTCGCCTTGATCGAAGGGAAGCAGCGTCGTGAGGATCTGGACTGCCACCGTGAGCACGAGCAGCAGGACCCCGGAGAAGATGAGGATGCCGCCGCGACCCGTGCGGCGCGCGGCGGCGACGGCGAGCGCCAGCAGGACGGCCGAACCCGCGCACACCCAAACCCAGTTGCGCGACTGCGCTAGGAGCGGCGCGAGGACCTCTTGGAAGGGCTCGGGGATGGTGCCGTCCAGGGTGAAGGAACTGGGCGGCTCGATGCCCGCGGCGATCTGGGCGGCTGTGCCGCCGTCGGCCTTCAACTTGTCGACGACGGCGCGAAGAATCGGCGCGACCTCAACCGACACTTTCGGCGCCGGGGAGCCCGTCGTCCAGGATTCGAGGTCGGAGACGGCCTGAGCGCGGGTGGCATCTAGGACCCGGATCCAGGTGGCGTCGAGGCTCGTGTCCTGCAGCGCGGCGGCGACCCCGTTGCGGACCTCGGTGGCGACTCGGTCGCGCGTCTGCTCGTCGACGCCGGGCTGGTCGTCGAGCCGGTCGTTGACGAGCTCGACGACGCGCGTCGAGATCGCGTCGGTGATGCGCGGGTCGCGGACGAGGATCTTGGCGATCTCGGCGGTGGGCTGGGGATCGTGCGCTACGTGGTTCACCCACCCCAAAGCCAGCCCCACGAGGCAATTGACAACAGCCAACAGGGCCAGCAGCGCGCCCAACGCGTTCCGAGCCACGAAACCTCCTAGTGTCATCTAAGAGGTTACCCGGGAGTTCGGCCAGTAGACGGTCGACGTCGCCCCGGCCGGCCCTCCAGACCCCCGATACGCACGCCAGCTCCCCCGCCCCTAGCGTGCACGAATCGCCGTTTTGGGTGAACGGGGGTGTGCGCGGCTAGGGGTTTTGCAGCCGTCGTTCACCTGGCCCGGCGATTCGTGCATACCTCTGGGGGTATAGGAGAGGTGGTAGGGGAAGAGTCCGGCAAAAGCGGGAAAGTCTGGCGGGGCTCAGAATCAGCGGATCTTGAGGCCTTGCTCCTTGAACTCCTTGATGGTGGCCTCGAACTCCTCCGCGGAGTAGGGCGTGAGATCGTTGCTTTGGAAGCTGAAGCCCTGGGTGAGGAACGAGCCGGGGATTAGCACCCAGTACTTGTCGTAGCGGGCTGCGGTCAGGGGCAGGAACCAGCCGTCCTGGGCGCTGGTGCGGGTATGGACGATCATGGCTTGGCATTTGTCGGCACCGTAGATTTCGCACGTCTGTTTCCCGATCTCTTCGAGCTCCGACGGGAGCGTCTCGAAGACCTTGACGTTCGGATTCTCGATCTTGCCCTCGAAGACCGAGCCATCGAACCGTTTCATGATTTCCTCGGGGCTGCCAGTCGCCTGGCCATTGGGTTCAACATCTTTGATGGCGAGGCGGGCGGTGTGCGCTGTTGCGAGCCGCATGCCGTGGGACGCGAACTGCCCCGCCCAGACTCGTCGCGAAGCATCGCCCTTGATTGGCAGCAAGAGGCCGTACCCTTGGTTCGTCCAGTAGCGGTGCCTGCTCAGCTGTTTCTCGACGTCGGCGTGCGCCGCGATCGCCGTCGAACCGTACGCCTGGGCGGCGAGTGCCGAATCGCCGCTGCCGAGGCTTTTGACGTAGAAGGTCGCGGCCTCCTCCGGGGACTTGAACCTCCTCTCAGCCGGTGAGGAGCCGGCGGGCCGGAACGCCTGGAACACGTTGAAACCGATGCTGACCAGCAGCGCTGCGGCGAGCAGCGCGACGATGAGACGTCGCTTAGACGGATCAGTCGTGGCATGCGGTGGCTGCGGTGCGCTCATGGCCTCAAGGCTAGCCGAGGGTCAATGGCAGGCTCTTGCCACGTTAGTGGCGGCCGAGGCTAGGAAATGCTGGGCAGAGCGCAGTAAGCGGCGCTAGTGGTGTGTTGGTGAAGTGCACCACGATCCACGGGTTCGGGGCCAACCGCTGCTTCACCTTGACATGCTTATGGGTAGCGTAGTTATCCATCACCAGATGCAACTCACCGGTCGAGTAAACCCGGGCGAGGTGCTTGAGGAAACTCAGGAACTCCCAGGGCTTCAAGCGGTCTTCGCAACGTTGATCAGTTGGTTTAGTTTGTCAGATGATGTGTCCCAGTCAAGTACGCGGCGTGGTCGGGTGCCGTGTCGGAATCCGCACGTGAGCCGTGCGATGCAACTTTTGGATACGCGTACTTATGACTTCTCCCGGGGGAGCGCCCGAGAACAGCGGCCTCGGAGGGGTAGGTAGCGATGTGTCCACCCAACGTGGGACTTGCTCTCACCTCCAACACGAACGACCGTGGGACCACGGTCGAGTCGCTCGTAAAGGAGATTCCAATTAGAGGTAAGAGGGTCGCTAACCGGTGCTGGAGTGCTGGCATCGCCTCAGCGATAGTCGGAATGGCAATGTTGGGAGGGGCGTCTTTAGCCCATGGTCAGGACCTACTCAGCGACGAGGCCAGCCCTGCGGTTGGACAGTTCGAGAAGGCGCTTGCTGCCTTGGCCCCAAATGACCAAGATGCCGCACAGGCGCTGGATGAGTTCCACCAGTTGAATGCCGAACAGCAGGAAACCCTGGAGAATCTGGTTGCCAGCGGCGACGCGGCTGAACAGCTAATCAAATCGATGGACGCAGAGGCAGCCCTTCCGGAAGGTGCTCGAGTGGCGGAGGCCGAGTACTCCGACGGACCCCTGGTCACTCGGCGGTTCTCGTCATTCAACGCTGGAGCAGAGGCATACGACCAGTCGACCGAAAGCATTTTCGAGCAGCGGATCTTCGGGATCCTCATAACTCGACTTCGGCAAGACTTCACGTGGGAAGTGGAGGGTAACTCGGTCAGCGCCACTAAGCGGTGTGATGCCAGCACTACGAATTTCAACTTTGCTGTCCATCTCGAGTCCAGCACCACCCACTGGGTCCAGGACGGGTACGGGATTTGTGAGACAGTATGGGCTGGCAGCCTGTTCTTCAAGGACTTCGCTATCCGTGCCGATAAGGTTCAACGGCTAGAGGCCGGCGCTGATGGGTACATTGGAGCGTGGTTGACGAATGCCTGAACCGATGATCCCGGAAGCAGTGGATGCCAACGATGCGCACAGCCCGACGTCGTCGCGCTGGAGGGCGCCGCGATCCTGGGTGCTGGGGCCGCTATTCCTAAGCGTTCTTACTCTGTTTCCTGCTGCCGTGATATCCGTGGCCCTCACAGTGGTGGCTTTTGTGATGACTTACTTCGTAGATAGAGGTCGGCAGCGTCAGAATCGACGCCTGGTGCTTGCTTGGGCTGTTGTGTCGCTGAGTGCGCTGCTTATCATGTTCTCGCTGTGGGGTTCGTCGCCCGGCTGGCACCATGCGATAAATCCCAGCTGACCGGGGTACTGTTTCGGCTATCCGCCAGGTGGCATTCACCGCGCGTGCGAAAACAGTAGCACGGGGCGAAGATCTGGATACCGAGTATTGGTAGGAGTCGAGTCGAGCGTGGTGGGGGCGGCGTTTGACTGACGACAGCTCGCCGAGACGTTCGGCTGCCCAGCCAGCGGTGGCCGGCAGCCCACGTCGAGTGATGGGGCTTGAGTACCAGCGAAGGCCCCGTGAGGGTGGCGGGATCGTCGAGATTACGGCGACGACATCAGTCGAGGTGGGCAGC
>CAMCJC010000215.1 GCA_945875065.1 uncultured Propionibacteriaceae bacterium
GTGTCGTCGTCGACCTCGCCTGCCAGTTCTTTGGCTCGCGCAGCCAATCGTTGCAGATCCGGGTGACCGAGGCGCCACCGCTCCCCGGTCAGCAAACCCGCGACTTCCG
Source organism: uncultured Propionibacteriaceae bacterium (assembly GCA_945875065.1). Classification (GTDB taxonomy): domain Bacteria; phylum Actinomycetota; class Actinomycetes; order Propionibacteriales; family Propionibacteriaceae; genus Arachnia. The sequence continues at coordinate 110 of CAMCJC010000215.1, forward strand.
GGTTAGCGAGCGGGTCAGCTATCACGCGCAGGGTCGCTACGACGGGTGCGATCTCGGGCAGCAGCAGTAGCCCGCCCAACCCGACGATCTCGACGGGAATGTCGCGATCCCGGAGACTGCGCCACAGCTTGCCGAGCAGCTCGTTACGGCGCGTCAGAACAGCCATGCCACCCCATCGGATTCCCGAAGCATTCCGGGCCACGATGTCGCCGGCGAGTGCATCGAGCTCATCGGCTTCGGTGTCGAACGAGCGCGCCTCCACGACCCCGGGCCGGGCCCCGTCGGGTGCGACAAGCTCGTCACCGCTTTCTAGCTTTCGCAGGGGCGCGGCGAGTGCGTTCCCAACCTTGAGGATGCGGGTGCCGCTGCGGCGGTTGATCGTCAGCGACCAGCGATGCGCAGGCGAGCCATCGGCGTTTCGGAACCCGGCAGGGAAGTCCGCCATGGTCGTTGCGGCTGCGCCACGCCAGCCGTAGATCGCCTGATTGGGGTCACCGACGGCGGTGACTGGAAACCCGCGTCCGACGGCTGGGCTGGGTCCACTGAACAAGGTGCGCAGCAGCTCTACCTGCGCGGCGGAAGTGTCCTGGTATTCATCCAAAAGCACCACTTTGAAGCGGGCCTGGAACAGTTGACGCACCGCGGGAAATGACCTGGCGACCTCAACAGCGCCCGCTAGCTGGTCGGCGAACTCGACGAGGCCGAGATCGGCCTTGAGACGCCGGTACGCCTCGACTAGATCCAACAACTCGGCGCGCTGCTCCCCTGCGGCGAGGGCTTCCTGTACCGCCTTGTATTGGGCACCGCGGTATAGGGGGGCCTGATCGAACTTGGCGACCGCCTGCGCCGTGAACTCCCGCACCCGAGCCACCGAGGTCAAGTGCGCGCCGAGGGCCGATTCCAGTGCGAGGATGCGCTCCGGCAGCACAGATGCGTGCACGTCCTGCAGGACTTGTAAGGGGCGCTCGAAGCCCTCGACCACACGTTCGGCGAGCCGGAAACGGCTGGCCCCCGTCAACATGCGGCCGAAGCTCTCGTGTCCCAGGCGAATCCCGTGTTCTTGTAAGACGCGGCCGGCGAAGGCATCGTAGGTCAGGACTTCCTCCAGCACCTCCCGTGGCCCCTCGGGCACGAGGCCGCCGCGGACGAGTGCCCCCTCGATGCGGGCGGCAAGCTCGCCAGCGGCCTTGCGAGTGAACGTCAGCCCAAGCACCTGCTCGGGAGCGAGCTGGCCGGTGCCAACGAGCCACACCACCCGCGCGGCCATCACGGTCGTCTTGCCGGTGCCTGCCCCGGCGACGATGACCTGCGGGGCCAGCGGCGCGCAGATCGCGTCGAGTTGTTCCTCGCTGAAAGGCACGCCGAGCAATGCGCTGACGTCCTCACGTCGAATGAACATCATCGCAGGCCCCCCGGTCCGGCGGCGGGGCACGAGTCTTTGAAGGCGCACCAAGCACATAGCTCCGACTCGCGGGCCTCAAACCGGCCTGACCGAAGAATGGTCACCGCCTGCTCCAACTGGTCGTCGAGCCACGTGCGTCCCGTGGGCAGAACCTCCTGGTACTGCTGCTGTGGGGTGGTCTTCCCGTGGCGGAGTTGCAGGAGCGACGGCGGGCCGATCTCCAACTCCCTGGCTAGGTGGTCGAACGCCCCCAGGCGCGCCGCGAGCTGATAGACCCCAAGCTGCGCGTGGGTCGCCAACTCGGCTTTGGTCGCAGCTTTGCGTGTGGTCTTCAGGTCGACGATGCTGAGTCTGCCGTCCTCAACCTCAAGGCGGTCGACAGTACCACGGAGCTTAACCCGGCTTCCGGCGACCTCAAGCTCGACCGCGAAGCCGACCTCCACCCCAAGCAGCTTGGTGGCTCGGGTGCGGTGCCACAGTTCGAAGCGCCGCAGTGCCTCCTCGACTCTCACCCGCTCCGCGTCTGCGCGCCAGGGCTGAGAGAACCGGAGCCCGGGCCATGCCTGATCGAGTTGGGCAAGCATCGCCTCGATATCCAGATCGTCGCGGGCGGCACGCTGAGCGATCAAGTGAACGACGTCGCCGACAGTGGCCCCCGTGTTTCTACCCCGATCACCACCGCCCTGGCGGGCGAGAAACCATTGCCGCGGGCATCTCAGCAGCGCCTGCAGCGAAGAACCGGTAATCACGACCGGCTCTGGCATCACCCACGGCAGGAACGACGTCTCCTGGAGCCCCCACCAGTTCGTCGGTGACGCGTCGCGGTGGGAGATGCGGGCGAGCCTGTAGGCAGCGGCCCGGCGCAGGCTGGGGCTAGCGGCGGGGTCTTCGGCGACGCGCCGCAGGTCGGCGACTAGGGCCTGCCCGCTCAGGAAGCCGGAGGGGCGCCCCGGAGACTCGACCGGCGTGACGCCCAGCTCGCGCGTGAACCGCGACGGCGCGTCGGGACGTTCCTCGGTGGGTCGACAGCAGCTGACGTGCAGTTCCTCGACCGCGCGGGCGCAGGCGACGTAGAACGCCCGGCGTTCAGCACCGACGTGCCCCATCGGCGAGACGGCGTCGATGTGATCGGGGGCGAGTCGATCGGGGTCAAGCAAGCCGGCCTGCCACCGCGCACGGGGCCAGCTGCCCTCGCTGACGCCGACGATGAAGACGCGGCGCCACACGCCGCCGCGGGCCCGGTGCGCGGTCAGGAGCCGCACCCCCTGTCGACCAGCGGTAAGCTCACGCAAAGTGTCGGCGGCGATCTCCTCCCGCTCAACCTCGGCGATGAAGGTAGCCGCCCCGACGGCGCCGCACAGCTCGGTGCGGCGTGCGGCCAGGTCAAACAGGTCAGTTAGGCCATCCAGGTCCGCGGCCGCGCTGCTATTGCCGCTCAGGGCCGCGCTCCGCAGCCGATCAGGCCAGGGGGTGCCCGCCCACAGCTGCCACAGCACGCCCGGCACCTCGGCCCCGTCCTGCAACCGCGACGAGGCCGCGTTCACCAGCGACAACAGGCGGCGCGCGGCCGCAGCCTCCTCACCCGGGACTGCCGCAAGCGTCTCAGGGTGCCGCCCAGCCTCGGCCAGCAGCAGCGTTGAATCGCCATTCGGTTCGCGGACCAGCAACCCACGGCGCAGCCGACGAAGCCCCATGGCGTCTAGACCCCCGGCGGGGCCAGTCAACAGCGCCCCTACGTCCACACTCTTCGGATCCGCCGCGGCCGCTAGCAGCGCAAGTAGGCTACGCACGGCAGGCTGGCCGCCTAGCGCGCGGTCCTGCCCGTCGACATCCACGGGGATGCCCAGAGCTGCCAACTCCCTCGCAAGCAGTTCGAGTTCCGCCCCCCCGCGGCGCGCGACCACGGCGAGGTCCCGCCACTGACAGCCCTCCTGAATGGCCCGGCGCAATCCCATAGCGACATGGGCAGTCTCGGCGCTCGGGTCGTCGTAAATGCTCACGGACACGACGCCCTGCGGTCCCGCTGCCGGGGTCGGCGGCAGCGAGGCGCCCAGGTTCGCCCCCAAGACGCCCAACGCCGCGGTAACGGCCGCTCCGTTGCGATAGCCGGTCCTCAGGTGCACAACCCCTGCCCCGGGAAGTTCGCGGAGCCTCACCAAGGCTGAGGCCGTTGCCCCGCGGTAGGCCCCGAGCCGTTGCTTGGGATCCCCGGCGGCGAGGAGCGGCAGCCCCAACCGCGCCAAGTCGGTCAGCAGGGCCGTGGCAGCCTCATCGAGCTCTTGTGCGTCGTCGACGAACACCGCGTCGAGTCGCGCGGTAACAGACTCTCCCACCGAATCGTCGGTGAGCAGCAACCGGGCGCGGTGGAGCAGTTCGGTGTAATCAAGAGCGCCGTGAAAGTCGGTGATGGTCAGGTGCAACTCGAAAAACCGCCCGATGGCCCTGAACAGCTGATCCTCGCCAGCCAGCTCCTCGACTCGGTCAGGGTCGAGGCCAAGCTGACGGGCGCGTGCCAGCACTTCGCGAAGCTGACGAGCGAATACCCTGGTCCGCGCCGCCTCGCGGTACTCGACGGGCCAGAAATCGGCGGGCAGGCCCTCCAACAGGTCACGCAGGCGTTGCTCCTGCTCGGGCGCGCGCAGGAGGCGAAAGTCCTGCCCCGGTTCCCCGAACTCCCGCATCAGTCCGAGCGCGAAGCCATGGATGGTCGTTACCCGCGCTCCGACCTCGGCGCCGCCTTTTAGCCCAACGATGGCCCGCCGCAATTCCTGCGCTGCGGACCGGGTGGCCGCGAGCACCACGAGCCGATCCATCACGCTTCCTGCACGCAGCCGCTCGACGACCGCGTGGGCGATCACCGTCGACTTCCCCGTACCGGGGCCCCCGAGCACGATTCGGGTGCCGCCCTGGGGGCGCGCCGCCGTCGCCTGCTCGTCGTCCAAATGGTCGACCCCCTTATAGGAAGCGCGGGTCAAGCGCCATTTCGTCTCGGAGGCCATGGAGCAATCGAAGCACGTCGCCCCGACAAAATGTGCAAGAGTGGCCCTTGGATCGTCGCGCCGTGCGATGGCCAGCTCACTCAGGAGAACGCAAATGGCTCAGGGAACCGTCAAATGGTTCAACGCGGAGAAGGGCTTCGGCTTCATCGCAGTCGACGGCACCCCCAGCGAGGATGTCTTCGTTCACTACAAGTCGATCGATGCCACCGGGTTCAGGACCCTCGAAGAAAACCAGCGAGTCGAGTTCGAGGTCGTGCAGGGGCCGAAGGGCAAACAGGCCGACCGCGTCCGTCCCTTGTGAGGTGACCGCCCACGAGCAGCGCTTTCACTACTCGGCTGACCCGGCCGAGTGGCTCGCGGGCGCCAGCGACCGCGGGTTGGCACACCCGACCAATCAGGACGCGCTCTTTCTCGCGGCGCGTTCCGATGCGCGTCGCCAGGCTGTACTGGTTGTGTCCGACGGTGTCAGCACTGCACACGGTGCGGAAAGGGCCTCGTTCATCGCAGCGGAAAAAGCCTGCTCGGTTCTGACAGCGGCGATCTCCGATGACGACGTAAGTTCGGAGGCATTCGAGGA
>CAMCJC010000216.1 GCA_945875065.1 uncultured Propionibacteriaceae bacterium
GGCCCGTCCGGCACGATGACGTACGCGCCGGTGACCATCACCGGTGACGCCACTGCGTGCCCTGCGCCCAGTCCCACTCCCCCACCAACTAAACCTGGCCTGCCCGATACCGGAGCCTGACGAAACTTGCCCCGCCCGAAGGAGTCGGGCGGGGCAAGCGACTAGTCGGGCCTAGAGCCTGGTTGCCTTTTCCAACAGCTCCAAGATGTGGACGTATGGCTTCCCAGTGGCACGGCCGATTCCGATCTCGCAGGTGCGGTTGAGCGAAGCGTAGGCATCGAAGTGGCGGGAGTTGATCTCTGCCGCCTCACGTTTGGCCGCCGAAGCGTTGAGTTCGGGGTGCAGCATGCCGCGGTCTCCGGCGAAGGCGCAACAACCCCAGTCAAGGGGGACATAGGCTTCGTCAGCCATCGCCTCGGCGATCCCCTTCAGCGCGTTGTTCAGCCCCAGATGGGTCGACGAGCACGTCGGGTGGAGGGCGATCGAACCGTAGCGGCGCACGATCTTCAGCCTCGGCAACAGGTGCTTGAAGGCGAACTCCGTGACATCGACGAACTCGATCTTCTTGAACGCCGGATCGTTGGACTTCGACTGCATCACCTTGTAGCCCTCGGTGCAGCTCGCCGCGTCGACAACAATCGGCAGCCGCCTGTCCAGGGTCCGCTCCGCCCGCTCCAGCTGCTCCCGATAGCCGGTCAGGAATCCCTTCGACTTCCACGGGGTGCCGCAACACAGGCCGCCGGAATCCATGACCGTCAGTTCAACCCCGGCCCGCTCACACAGCGTCCGAAACGCTTCGGAGACTCCGCCCGCGAACATCGTCTGGATACAGGCCGGCAGGTACAGGGCCACGGGAGCCGACGCATCCTCCGCGCGCGGCCGGCGACCGCCGCGCGGCAGGTCATCGGTGTACTGCGGCAGGACATCGGTGCTGATTACCTTCCGGCCGAGCTTGGTGATCTGAGTCGCCGCTGGCGCGACCGCGCTCGCCGTGGTCATAGCGAGACTCGCCGCCTTGGTGAACGGGCCCCACGCCTTCGCGGCGACGGCCCAGCCGGCGTCCAGGATCCGGTTCGCCTGTTCCGCCCGGAGGCGACGCACTAGGTCACCGGTGTTGATGTGCAGCGGACAAACCTCACCGCACATGCCGTCTACGGCGCACGTCTGGATAGCGTGGTAGTCGTAGTCCTCTTCGAGTGACTTCAGCAGTTCGGCGTCAGCACCATGGCTTGCGAACTCGCGGCGCAGGGCGATGCGTTGCCGTGGGGTCAAGGTCAGCTCTCGGGAGGGGCAGACGGGCTCGCAGAACCCGCACTCCATGCACCGGTTGACCTCTTCCTCGACACTGGGGACGAGCTTGAGGTTCTTCCGGTAGACGTCGGAGTCGCGGGTGAGCACGACATCGGGGTTAAGCATGCCGGTCGGGTCGAACAGCTTCTTGATCTCCCACATCACCTCGTGCAGTTCGCGGCCGTACTGGCGTTCGATGAAGGGAGCCATGATGCGGCCCGTGCCGTGCTCTGCTTTGAGGTTGCCGCCGTAGCCGAGGACCAGATCCACCATTTCCTCGGTGAAAGCGATGTAGCGGTCCATGCACTTAGAGTCCGTGAAGTCCTCGTTGAGCATGAAATGGATGTTGCCGTCCTTCGCGTGGCCGAAGATGACTGAGTTCTCGTAGTTGTGCTTGCCGAACATCGCGATCAAGTCCGTGCAGGTGCCGAGCAGCTTCTCGACGGGAACAACGACATCCTCAAGCAGCGCCGTCGCGCCGGGGTTCCGGTGGCCGGCCACAGTCGTGTAGAGCCCCTTGCGGATTTGCCAAAGCTGAGTCCGCGTGGGGCCGTCGCTGGTCGCCTTGGTCGGGCTGGTCAGCGGCAGGGACGACAGCAACGGCGTGACGCGCTCGATGTGGTCAGCGACGCCCTCCGCCGTCGAATCCTGGAGTTCCAGCAGCAGCGCCGCTTGCCCGCTCACATCTAGCTCAAGGATCTCAGGCGTGGCTTCGGGCAGTGTCTGGGCGACCCGAAGCGACTGCGCATCCATGAGCTCAATCGCAGCGAACTCAGCTGCCACCAGCTCCGGCAGCGCCGCGGTCGCATCGGCCAACGTGGGGAAGATAGCCAACGCCGAAGCAGCAAACGGCGCAACGGGGAGCGTGCGGAACGTCGCCGATGCGACGAAGCCGAGGGTGCCCTCAGAACCGATCATGAGGTGACGGGCGATCTCCAGCGGTGTCGCGAAGTCGAGCAGCGAGTTGATCCCGTAACCCATGGTGTTCTTCATCGCGAACTGCCGGCGAATAGTCGCCACGGAGTCCGGGTTGTCGAGGATGCGCTGCCGCAGCCGCATCAGTCCAGCCGCCAGTTCAGGTTCCAGCTGCTCGAACCGCTTGGCGGCGTCCGGCGCGGCGGTGTCGATACGAGTTCCCGACGGCAGCACGAACTCCAGTGACTCGAGCGTGGCGTACGAGTTTGCCCAGGTCCCGCACTGCATGCCGGACGAGTTGTTGGCGACCATTCCTCCGATGGTGCAGGCGATCTCACTAGCCGGATCCGGGCCTAGTTTGAAGCCGTACAGCGCAAGCCGGGCGTTGACGGCACGGATGGTCTCCCCTGGACTCACCTTGACGCGGCGGCCGCCGTCGAGCACCTCAATGCCCCGGAAGCCGTGGCGCGAGTCCACGAGAATGCCGTCACCGACCGCCTGACCCGAAAGACTCGAGCCCCCGGCCCGGAACGTCAACTGACTGCCGCGGCTCCTTGCCAGGGAGAACAGCTCCAAAATGTCCCCTACGCTCTGGGGACGAGCCACCTGAGCCGGAACAAAGGCGTAGTGGGACGCATCATGCGCCATTGCGAGGCGATCAATCGTTCTATCAGTAAGCACCGTTGCCATAACGCAAGTGTAGATCAGTGCAAGGTGTCGTGTATCCGAAACAGAGTATTTCCATTGCCCGTAATTACGGCGGCCCTGAATGTCGATAAACGAAACATTCTTGGATCGAAAAATGTTGCAAGCGGGCTTAGGCCCCCAAGAACTTCTCGACCTCCTGCCGTGTCGGGGGGTTCGCTCCTTGCCGGGTACAAACGATGGCAGAGGCGGCGGCACCCCAGCGCAACGCCTCTTCCAGATCATCGGGTCGCTCGACGTAGCGTGCCAGGAATCCCGCCATGAATGTATCGCCAGCGCCGACGGTGTCGGCCAGCTCGACGACGTGGCCGGGCAGGTGCGTTCGACGGCCATCGGGTTTGATCGCGACGACGCCTTCCGCCCCGGTGGTGACGACGAACAGGGCGAGTCCGTACTCGGCACACCACGTTTCGGCGTAGGACAACGGCTCGTCATCATCGACCAACCAACTGATGTCCTCATCACTGGCCTTGACGATACCGCCGGCCGCCCCTACTGCCGCCATCAGAGCCTCAACCTTCTCGAAGTACTCATCACGGTCAGGCAGGACCGTGGGGCGCACGTTGATGTCGTAGCTGAGCATCGCGGGCGTGTTTCGGATGAACTCGAGCAACGGCTTGCTCCCGTCCCCTACGACCATCCCGATTGAGCCGAAATGCAACCAGTCCTCCTCCGTGAGCTTTGGGAAGTCCTCCGCCCGCCAGCCGAAGTTAGACGTGCCGTGAAAGTGGAACGTGTAGCTGGCCTTCGCCTCGGCATCAAGGGAGACGACCGCCAGCGACGTGGCTTCTTTGGTGCGCACCGCCAGGTCGAGGTGCACCCCGTTTGTCTCCATGTGCCTGGCAAGCTGGCCGCCGAAACCATCGCCGCCAAGGCGGCCCAGGAAGTGGCTATCTGCGCCAAGCCGTGCCAGGCCGATAGCGGTGTTCATGGGACCGCCTCCGCAGCACCCGGTCCATTTGCTCTTCGCAGCGTCGCTTCCCTCCTCAGGTAGCAGGTCGATCAGGGCCTCGCCACATACTACGAATCGCATAGGAGAACCTTAGCCATAGCGGGGATGCGGCGGGCGCAGGGCCGCCCGATGCAGCCCATCCAGGCTGGGCAGCAGTGGATGGTTCGGGGCCAGACGCTCCAGCTGCGTGAGGCACTCCGCGAAGTGGACACCCCGTGAGGCGAACCAGCACGCCAACGCTAGGGGTGCCAGCACGCCACCGGCGTGCGAGTCCGGCACCATGCGCCGAGCTGCGGCCAGCCGGTCGGCGATACCGGGAGCGGTGGCGTGGTCGAGCCGGTCGAAGACATCACCGACCAAGTCTGGGCTTTCCATCAGTAGCGCAAGCTCTGCGAGCTCAATCTCGCTCAGGGGCCCCTCGGTCAAGAACTGTTGCAGCAGCAGGTGACGATCAAGCTCACCGTGCTGTCGCAGCGAATCTTCCGCCTGGTCGACTAGGTACTCAGCACGAGCATGGTCGTCCGGTCCACGCACCTCGGCGACCGCCTCATCACGTCCCTGGGCGACACGCACCCCCTCCACGACGGCTGCCGCCATCACCGCTGAGGCACGCGGATCCCACTGTTCCCCACCGGCCAAAGTAGGTTCGTGCACCCCAACCTCCCAGAAGCGCTCATCGTCGACGAGAAGGATCCGGGCGATGATCGGCATCAGGGCTGTGACGACTCCGTCGGCTCGCCGGGACGTGCGCAGCGGATCTGCGGAGAAGACGAACACGGCAAGGCTGTCCGCCTGGCAGCGGCAGACCGCGGCGCAGATGTAGTCGAGGAAGCCCTGCTCGCCGTACGGCAGGTTAGCCAGATCAGATCTGATGCAGAACTCGACCGTGGTGCCTTTCACGCCGAGAACGACACACGACTCCTTCGGATGGAACCCGAGACAGATTCCGGGGATGCTGATGAGGTCTTGGGTGGTGGAACTTCGAATGGTTGCTTTGGTGCCCATACTGCCTGCTTGATCACCAGCAGGTGCCGATATTGCGAGCCGGGCGGTCTTCCACAGCCCCGTCTGAGATTAGGCAGCCGGTATCGTGGTACGCGATGAGCAACAACCAGTGGCATGCCCCTAATCAGCCGCCCGGCCGCGATCCACGTCAGCCGTTCGGGGCTCCTCCGCGGCAGGCCCCGCCGGCCCAG
>CAMCJC010000217.1 GCA_945875065.1 uncultured Propionibacteriaceae bacterium
GATCGAGCGCCTGGCGGTAGAGGGTGACGGCCTCATCGCGGCTGAGTGTGAACCCCTCGGTCACGCCGCCGCGCCCGACCCACTCGATCGACTCGTCCTGGACCACGAGGTCGCAGCCGCTTCGCAGCCAGATGCCGGCGGCACCGAACGCCAACCGGTCGCCGAGCAGGGCGAACGCGGCCATCAACACGCGTGCGGCGTCCTGCGCATCCTCGGGCAGGGAACCGAACTTCGCGCGTCGGATCGCGGTCAGCGAGATGGTGGCGAAGCGCGTCGCCTCGGAGATGGTCACGCCGCCGTGGGCGAAGTTGGGCGCGATATTGCCGTGACCGATCTCGCTCAGCTTCGCGTCCGCCTTCTTGGCCGCCGCCGGCGTGTACGTCCAGTCGTCGCCGTCACCCGCGCGAGCCCCCGTCAAGTTGAGAGGGTCCATTCGCCCGGCCTTGCGCGTCCCTACGATGGGGTCCCAGCCGGTCAGCTCGCTGGCATAAACGCGCGGGAACTTCTCTTGGCGGCCCGCGCGGTGACTGTTCCAGCCGCCGTAGACGAGCGTCGCCGGGTCGTACTGGAGCAGCGCCGTCGCATCGGTCAGCTTCGCCTGCTGGAGGGCTTTCCCGATCTCGGTCTTGTCGAACCTCTCGCCGTTCAGCAGCGAGTCGCGCCAGTAGGCGTCGAAGGCGCGGTGCGGCGCCTCGAGGCCTATGAGGGTGTAGCTGGCATCCTGGTCGTGATCGAGTTGCAGCATGGGCATGCGAATCAGCCCGGAACGCCAAGCCGCCGCGAGTGCTTCCTCGCAGCGATTGGCCTGGGAGGGCACCTGGTCGAGGACAACGGCCTTGCGCTCCTCACCGTTCCGCCAGCGTTCCTCGATCAGGTACGGCGAGGGCTCCGACGGTGAGGTCGGAAACGTCGGCGGGAACACTCTCGCCCCGATGCCACCGCCTGGCTGGTAGGTCGCGACGACGCGTGCGACGGCGAACTCCGGGTCCTTCAGCTTCGCGGCGAGGGAGCTCAGGGACAGTGCGGTCATGGTCAGTTCCTTCCAAGCCAGGATCACAACAGCCGAACGGATGTCGCGTTACATCATCCTCTGACGGACAGCCGACATTTCCTGTGAGGGACAGGCCGCCGCCACCACTTTGTCGACTTTCCGCACCGGTTGCCGCCAGCAACTCGTCAACCGGCTCCAGGCGGGCGCTTGCGGCAGGCTGTACCGCTGCCGGCACCCTCAGCTTGTATGAGTGAGTGCTCACTCATAGACTTGGCGACGTGATGTCTCGCGCCAAGCCCTTGCCACCCGACGAGCGGCGGGCCTCCCTGATCCGCGCCGCCCGTGCCCTGATCTTGGAGCACGGCTACGACGTGACCACCCGGCAGGTCGCCGAGGCCGCCGGCGTCGCCGAGGGAACCCTGTTCCGCGTGTTCCCCACCCGAAATGACCTGATCGTCGCCACCGTCGCCGACGCGCTCTCCTCCGAGCGACTCGCCGAGCACCTCGCGACGGTCGCCGCCGCCAACACGCTGGACGCGGCGACCGAGACCTGCATCGTCGCCACCGCTGACTACGCGCGTCTGGTCAGCAGCCTCATCAAGCGCCCCAACGTGCACGCCGGCGAGGGCATCGAACGACTTGCCGGGATGTGGCAGGAACGGTTCCACGAGATCGCCGACTGGATAACCGCACGCCTGACCCCCCATGCCGACGAGCTCACCGTCTCCGTCGCCGAGTTCACCAACTTGATCTTCACGCTTGCGATGGGCCAGGCGCACAACCACTGCCCAGCCGTGAACCCCACCCCCGCAACCCTCACCCGGCTCGCCCTCGACGGCGCGCGCCGCAAGGAGTCGTAGATGCTGAACCGCCTCAATCGGCTGGTCACAACCTTCCTGAAGCCGTACTGGCCGCAGGTCTTGATGGTCCTCGCGATGCAAACACTCGCGACGATCATGTCCCTATACCTGCCGACCCTTAACGCCCGGATCATCGACGAGGGCGTCGTCGTCGGCGACACCAGCGCCATCTGGCGCTCCGGCACCCTGATGCTGCTGTTCTCACTCATCCAGGCAGCCGCCCAAATCACGGCGATCTGGTTCGGCGCACGCGTCGCGATGGGCATGGCCCGCGACCTCCGCGGCGCCGTCTTCGACCGCTCCCTCAGCTTCTCTACGCGTGAAGTCCGTACGTTCGGCGCCTCGTCGCTGCTGACGCGAAACACCAACGACGTGCAACAGATCCAGCAGGTCGTTCAAACCACGTTATTCATGATCATTGGCGCGCCGATCACCATGGTCGGCGGCTTCATCATGGCGTGGCGCGAGGATCCTGGAATGTCCTGGGTCATCGGTGTGGCAGTCGTCGTTCTCGGCGTCGCGTTGTCGTTCCTGATCGTGTTCGTCACGCCCCTATTTCAGAAGATGCAGACGAACCTCGATAATCTCAACCGCGTCCTGCGCGAGCAGATCACCGGCATCCGCGTCGTCCGCGCGTTCGTCCGCGAGCAACACGAGGCGGAACGCTTCGAAAAGGCCAACTTCGACGTCTATTCCGTCTCCCTCAAGGCCGCACGTCTCATGGTGATGCTGTTCCCGATCGCGACGCTGGTGATGAACCTTTCGCAGGTCGCAGTCATCTGGTTCGGCGGCCACCGGGTCGAGACTGGAGATATCCAGATCGGCCAGCTCACGGCGTTCCTCGCCTACCTGATGCAGATCCTGATCTCGGTGATGATGTCGACGATGCTCGTGTTCATGGCCCCCCGCGCCGCCGTCTCCGCCAATCGCATCCTTGAGGTCCTCGACACTGCCCCGACGATCGCCCCTCCGGAAAAACCCGTCATCCCGGCCGAGAAGACCGGAATCGTCGAGTTCCGCGACGTCACCTTCGCCTATCCCGGCGCCGAAGAACCCGTCCTGAAAGACATCTCCTTCACCCTGCGCCCGGGCCGCACCACCGCGATCATCGGCTCGACGGGCTCCGGCAAGTCAACCCTCGTCAACCTCATCCCGCGCCTGTTCGACGTCACCTCCGGCCAGGTCCTGGTCGACGGCGTCGATGTCCGCGACCTCGACATGGACACGCTGTGGTCGCGCGTCGGCCTCGTCCCGCAGAAGGCGTACCTGTTCACCGGCACGGTAGCGTCGAACCTGCGCTACGGCCGTCCCGACGCCACCGACGACCAGATGTGGGAGGCACTACGCATCGCCCAAGCCGAGGACTTCGTCTCCGAACTCCAAGACGGCCTCAACTCTGACATCGCTCAGGGAGGCACGAACGTCTCCGGCGGCCAGCGGCAACGCCTGTCGATCGCTCGCGCACTAGTCAAGAAGCCGGCTGTGTATATCTTCGACGACTCCTTCTCCGCCCTTGACGTCGCCACCGACGCCCGGCTCCGCGCCGCCCTTGCACCCGCCACCCGAGACCGCGCGACCCTAATTGTGGGCCAGCGGGTCGCAACCATCCGCAACGCAGACGAGATCCTCGTCCTGGGCGAGGGCCGCATCGTCGGCCGCGGTACCCACGACGAGCTCCTGGCGAGCAACGACACATACCAAGAGATCGTCGAGAGCCAGCTGAGCGCCGAGGAGGCCCAGGCATGAGCAACACCGTCGTCGCCAAGGAACGGCCCAAGCACGGACCCAGCCGCCTCCAGCACGGCCCTGGAGCTATGGGAACCGGCGAGACGGCCGCCGCATTCCTACCGTCCCTGCTGCGCCTCCTGAAGCACCTAGCCCCCCACAAGGTCGCGGTCGCTACCGCAGTGCTGCTGTCGGTAGGCGCGGTCGTCACCTCGACGTTCGGCCCCAAGATCCTGGGCCGGGCCACCGACCTGCTCTTGGCCGGCATCATCGGCAAGAACATGCCCGCCGGCTCCACCAAGGACCAAGCCATCGCAGCCGCCGAGGCGCAGGGGGATTCGACGCTCGTCGACATGCTGCGCCGCGTCGACTTCACCCCAGGGCAAGGCATCGACTTCGCCGCGATCGGCGCAGTCGTACTGCTCGTGCTTGGGTTGTACGTCGCGTCGGCGATCGCCGCCTATGTCAGCAACTGGTTGTTGATCGGTGCGGCGCAAAAATCGGTGCGCCGCATGCGCACGCAGGTTGAGAAGAAGATCGAGCGCCTGCCGCTGTCCTATTTCGACAAGCAGCCCCGTGGTGAGCTCCTCAGCCGAGTCACCAACGACATCGACAACATCCAGCAGACGTTCCAGCAGACCCTGCCGCAGCTACTGAACTCGCTCCTCACCGTCGGCGGCGTTTTGACGATGATGCTATGGATTTCGGTCCCGCTCGCAATCGTCACGATCGTTTCGATCCCGCTATCGATGGTCGTCGTGCCGCTCATCATGCGACGCTCGCAGAAGCGCTTCGCCGCGATGTGGAAGTCGACGGGCGAGCTCAACGCGCAGGTCGAGGAGGCCTACACCGGCCACTCTCTGGTGAAGGTTTTCGGCCGGAAGCAGGAGGTGGAGGCGGAGTTCCACAAGCGCAATGAGGAGCTCTACCAGGCGTCTTTCGGGGCCCAGTTCCTCTCAGGAATCCTGATGCCTGTGATGTTCCTCGTAGGCAACCTGAACTACGTGATCGTCGCGGTTTTCGGCGGCCTGCAGGTCGCGACGGGGCAGATGAACATCGGCGATGTCCAGGCGTTCATCCAGTATTCGCGACAGTTCACGCAGCCGTTGACACAGCTCGCTTCGATGATGAACTTGCTCCAGTCGGGCGTCGCATCGGCAGAGCGCGTCTTCGAGGTCCTCGACACCGACGAGATGTCACTCGAGCCCGGCCGTACCGTCACAGCCGAGCGCGGCCACGTCGTCTTCGAGCACGTCGAGTTCTCGTATTCCCCCGACAAGCCGCTGATCGAGGACCTGTCGCTGGAGGCCAAGCCGGGCCAGAGCGTCGCGATTGTCGGCCCCACCGGTGCCGGCAAGACGACGCTCGTCAACCTGCTGATGCGGTTCTACGACCTAAACGGCGGTCGCATCCTCCTCGACGACGTCGACATCGCCGACGTCGACCGCGGCGCGCTGCGCGAGAACCTCGGCATGGTTTTG
>CAMCJC010000218.1 GCA_945875065.1 uncultured Propionibacteriaceae bacterium
GTTGAACCCGGCGAAGACGTGCACAACGGAGAGTGCGTCCTCAGCGATATCCCGACCACGGCTATGACCTGCTGGTTCAGCGAGGCCTCAGACGTCGATCCCGGACCCGCGGCCGCGGCAGCCAAAGACCTAGACATCGACACCGCCTGGGGCTTTCAAGAGGTGCAGGAACTGCTGACGGCCCCTTTGCTGTGGAACGATGTTGAGGAGTACCGCCGCGCCCGCTAGCGGCGGGCAAGAAGAAGCCGACCCGGGGCGATACCCAGGGCCGGCTTCAGGCGATGATGTCAGTCCTTGGTTAGCCAAGCCTTGGCGCGCCGCTCAATGCCGGCGAAAGCACGACCGATCATCGGCTCAACCTGCTCCTCAACCTTCTTGCCGACCAGCGGGATCTTCACCTCCAGCTCACCGTCGTAGACGGCGGTCGACGCGGCTTCACCGGTAGGGGAGAGGACCGCCCCGAGCTGAACCGTTACCGGCACGCCCGCGACGTCCACCGACACCTTGCCCTGCCGGTTCCCGGCCTCGTCCGGCGCGCCCCAGGCGAACGACTGCGACAGCTTGATGCCCTTGCCGAAGAAGCGGGCGATGGACTCGGGAGCCGGAACGACGAGCTTCAGGTGCGTGGTCTCACCCTCGATTTCGACCGTGTGCTCGGTGGCTCCGGCGTGGCGGGCCACGTCGCCGATGAAGTCGGGGTTGCGGAAGAGCGCGGCAACCTCGTCGGTAGTGCCGTTGAACTCGTGACGATAGTTAAGCTTCATGGCCGACAATCTATCGTCCTCCACGCGGAACGACGAATGTCATTAGCATGAGACTATGAGGATCGACCTGCACACTCACTCCCGGGTCAGTGACGGCACCGACACACCAACGATGCTGGTCATGAAGGCCTTCCAGGCCGGCCTAGACGTGATCGCCCTCACCGATCACGACACGTTCGACGGGGTTCCTGAGGCCTTGGAGGCGGGTAAG
The DNA here is from genome assembly GCA_945875065.1 of uncultured Propionibacteriaceae bacterium. Taxonomy (GTDB): domain Bacteria; phylum Actinomycetota; class Actinomycetes; order Propionibacteriales; family Propionibacteriaceae; genus Arachnia. The sequence continues at coordinate 976 of CAMCJC010000218.1, forward strand.
CGCATCGGACTCAAGGTGGTGCCAGGCATCGAGATTTCCTGCAAGCTAGAGGGCAAGACGATCCACCTGTTGGGATACGGCTGCGACCTGTGGAACCGCGCACTCAACGAGGAGCTGGCTAAGGTCCGTGTGGGGCGCACGCAGCGCCTGCCGGAGATGTGCGAGCGGCTGCGCACCCTCGGAATCGACATCAGCCTGGAGGAGCTCATGGAGTCCGCACAGGGGGCCCCGTCGATTGGGCGACCACATGTCGCCGACGCTCTGGTCGCGAAGGGCATCGTCGCCGACCGGCAGGAGGCCTTCGACCGCTTCCTCGCTAGCGGCAGGCCCGCCTACGTGCCCCGGTACTCGATCGCTCTCGAGCGGGCGATCGACTTGGTGCACGAGGCCAAAGGAGTCGCCGTCCTAGCCCATCCGTGGGGGCGCGGCGGTAAAGAGGTCCTGACCGCACCGGTCATCGAACGGTTGGTCCGCGCCCACGGGCTGGAGGGCATTGAGACCGACCACCAGGAACACGATCGCGACACGCGCCTGCTGCTGTTCGAACTCGGGGCACGTCTGGGCCTGCTCCGCACCGGTTCCAGCGACTACCACGGGGCGAAGCGTCCAGACCGGCCTATCGGTGCCTACACGACGCGGAAGAGCGCCTACCTGGAGCTCCTGTCCCGGATCCGCGCCCGGGGCGGGTCGGCTTAACCGGCTAGTATTCGCCGCATGGAGACCGAAACCCTGGACCAGGACAAGACGTTGCGCCGATCCGAAGAGCGCAGCAAGGAACTCGAGGCCCAGATCGCCAAGGACCCCTCCGCCTTTCGCCTGCTGACCGGGGATCGACCCACCGGGCGCCTCCACATCGGCCACTACTTCGGCTCCCTGACCAACCGGGTGCGCCTCCAGAACCTCGGCATTGAGACCTTCCTGATCGTCGCCGACTACCAGGTCATCTATGACCGGGACGGCGTCGATGGACTCAAAGACAACGTGATCAACATGCTCGCGGACTATCTGGCAGCCGGCATCGATCCGCACCGGACCGTCATCTTCACCCATTCGGCGGTGACCGCCCTCAACCAGCTGCTGCTGCCGTTCCTGGCCCTAGTCACAGACGCGGAGTTGCGCCGCAACCCGACGGTCAAGGACGAACTCGCTACTTTGAATCGGCCCATGTCTGGCCTCATGTTGACATTCCCGGTGCATCAGGCGGCCGACATTTTGTTCTGCAAGGCGAACCTCGTCCCGGTCGGGAAGGATCAGCTCCCTCACATCGAGCAGACCCGAGTCATCGCGCGGCGCTTCGACGAGCGCTACGGCCGCGTCGACCCATCGCGTCCTGTGTTCCCGCAGGCCGACGCGCTGCTCAGCCGCAGTGGCACCATCCTCGGCCTTGATGGACAGAAGATGAGCAAGTCGCGCGGCAACACGATCGAATTGGGCATGACCGCTGACCAGACGGCGAAGCTTCTAAAGCGCGCCGTTACCGATTCGGACCGGCGCATCACCTTTGACCCAGAGAACCGCCCCGAGGTATCGAACCTGGTGAACATCGCGGCGCTGTGCCTAGGCCGCGACCCCGAGGGCGTTGCGGCGGAGATCGGTGACGGTGGTGGCGGCGGCCTGAAGCAACTCGCGACGGCAGCCGTCAACGATCACCTGGCAGAGCACCGTGCGCGGCGCGCAGAACTTGTCGCGAACCCCGACCACCTGTGGCAGGTGCTGCGCGACGGCAACGAACGCGCCAACGAGGTCGCCGAAGCGACCCTGGCGGAGGTCCGCCAGGCGATGAGCATGGACTACTGAGGTTCCACGGGGGTGATGTCGACGCCCTGGCGGCGACGGCGGCGCCTCCGCTTCGGGGCGGATTGATCGTCGCCCTTCGGGGGCCGGTCGCCCTGCGGTTCGGTGCTGCTGCGGCGGCGCTTCCTGCGGGTCGTGCCATCGGGCGAGGTCTCCTTCGGTGCGCGCTCTTGACGCGCCGACCGGGCGGACCTCGGCAGCCGGCCTTTGGTGCCTTCGGGGATCTCCAGATCGGCGTAAAGGTGCGGTGACGACGAGTATGTCTCCACCGGGGTCTCGAATGCGAGATCCAGGGCCTTGTTTACGACCTTCCAACGCGTGACGTCCTGCCAATCGACGAGCGTCACCGCGACGCCAGAGTTTCCGGCCCTGCCGGTGCGGCCGATGCGGTGCACGTAGGTGGCCTCGGTGTCGGGGCACTCGTAGTTGATGACGTGACTGACGCCGGTGATGTCGATGCCTCGGGCGGCAACGTCCGTGGCGACGAGTGTCGCGACGGTGCCGGCGCGGAACTTCTTCAGAGCCCGTTCCCGCGAGCTCTGATTGAGATCGCCGTGGATGGCCGCGGCGGGAAAGCCACGGTCGAGAAGCTCGTCCGCTAGGCGCTGAGCCGCTCGCTTGGTGCGGCAGAAGATCATCGTCTTGCCGGTGTCGTCGGATTGAAGGATCCGGGCGACGATCTCGGGTTTGTCGAGGTCGTGCGCCTGGTACACGAACTGCCGGATGTCCGGCACCGTCATGGAAGCGTCGGCGCCCTCTGCTCGAATGTTGACCGGGCGATTCAGCGTCGCGCGGGCGAGAGCGAGGATTGGGGCGGGCATCGTGGCCGAGAACAACAGGGTTTGTCGCGACTCGGGAGTCTTCGCCAGCAGTTTTTCGATATCGGGTAGGAAGCCGAGATCCAGCATCTCGTCGGCCTCGTCGAGAACCAACACTTGCACTCTGGACAGGTTGAGGTCGCGCCGGTTGGCCAGGTCGAGAAGGCGTCCCGGAGTACCAACGACCACATCGACGCCCCTCTTGAGGGCAGACAACTGCTCGTCGTATCCGGTGCCGCCGTAGATCGTGACGATGCGAGAGCCAAGCTTGGAACCGGCCAGCTCCAGGTCCCGTGCGACCTGGAGGGCTAGCTCGCGCGTCGGCGCGATGACAAGGGCCCGGGGCTTACCGTGGTCGGTTGGCTCGTCCGCATCCTCGGCGAGGGATTGGAGCCGGTGCAGCAGCGCAGACCCGAAGGCCAGAGTCTTGCCGGTCCCGGTGCGGGCCTGTCCGATGACGTCGGTACCGCTCAGGGCCAGCGGGATAGCTAGCGCCTGGATGGGAAATGGATGCACGATGCCGACGTCGGCAAGTGCGGAGGTGATCTCTTCTCTAACCCCGAGATCCGCGAAGGTCTCGGGGGAAACGGCTGTCTCGCTCAGTGGTCAAAACCTAACTGTTAGGCGGCCTTGGCGTGGCCGCGGGGCCTTTCGTGCCCCGAGCGAGTCTACTCCGAATGTGTGCGATAACTCGTCAGAGAGCTCCGAAACCCACCGGACGTGTATCCGCGGGGCCGAAGTCGAGATAGGCGACCTTACCCGGCGCGATCACCAAGCGTCGACCCTTGTCCTCGGTGAGTTCGAACAAGCTCCCGGCCGTCAGCGCGGTGCGCAGGGAATCGATTACCTCATCGGCGGACTTCGAAGTCCGGATTGAGAGTTCTCGATTGATGTCACTGATCCCGATGCGCACGTCCATGGCGATCACCTTACCCGGCCGCGTCGCACTCATGCCGGAGCAACGCGACCGTGACGTTGTCCTTGCCACCCTGGGCGTTCGCCCACGACGTCAGCCCCTCGGCGATGTCAACGAGTGCTGTCCGTCCGATCGCCTGAGACTCGACGACAGCGCGCAGGTCTTCCGGGGCGCTCGCATAGTTCCACAGCCCGTCCGAGCAGAGCAGCAGCCAACCGGGAGCGGTCGGATGCAACTCGACGACCGCAGGGGACACGTTGGAGGCGCCTCGGCCCAGCCAGCGCGTGATCGAGTGCGCCAGCAGCGACGCCTCGGCCTCCTTACGGGTCATGCCCAACATCATTCGTGCAGCCCCCATCGAGTCATCCTGGGTCAGTTGCCAGTTAGCGCCATCGTCCCCGAACCAGTAGGCGCGAGAGTCTCCGATGCTGCCGACCAGGATGTGTTTGCCACTGACCGTCGCGGCAACGAGGGTACAAGCCGAGGGCTCACCTTCGGCCGCTCGCAGAACCGCCTGGTGGGCCGCCTCAAAGGCCT
>CAMCJC010000219.1 GCA_945875065.1 uncultured Propionibacteriaceae bacterium
CGCTCGGCAGGGCTGCAAGCATAGATTTTTTGAGGAAATCTTTTTCGATTGGAGATTGGTCTCTTTCGAAAGTTAGAACAAATGGAGGGAAACCTTCGATGATTTGGTCGACCATTGTGACCTGAATTGGAATGAATGGGAAAATCATCAACATATCTGCACCCAACGCTAAACTTACAATACAGATTATTGCGAGCAAGAACGAATAAATCGTTTTAATGAAGAAAATTGGTGCGATTCGAGCGATATTGTTGACGACACGGCGACCTTCGAATAGAATTTCTGGAATGTCGTTAAAATCTGAATTGAGCAAAACCAAATTGGCGATTTGTCGAGTTGCTGCGTCGCCTTCAGCCATAACCATCGAAACATCAGCCTCTCGAAGCGCAAGAATGTCGTTTACGCCGTCGCCAGTCATCGCGACGGTGTGGCCGCGCGACTGGAGGGCCTCGACCATCGCGCGCTTCTGCTGCGGGGTGACGCGGCCAAACACATCGGCGGTGGCGACACGCTCGGTGAACGCCTTCTTGTCCTCAGGCAGGGTGCGGGCGTCGACCGCGTCGGCGACGGAGACGCCGAGCGAGCGGGTAACGGCTCCCACGGAGGCGGCGTTGTCGCCGGAGATGACCTTGACGGCGACGTCCTGCTCGTTGAAATACGCGAGGGTGTCGGCGGCGTCGGGGCGGACGAGTTGCTCCAACACCAGCAACGCCACGGGAGTGACCTCGCCCGGGGCGGCCTCATCATCCACACGGGCCGTGGCGCGGCCCAGGAGAAGGACTCGGCGTCCCGTGGCGCCGATCTCTTCGGCCCGGGCGGCAACGTCCCCCTTCGCGAGCACGTCCGGTGCACCGAGCACCCAGTTTCCTTGCCCGGCGAACGAGACGCCGGACCATTTCTTGGCCGAGGTGAACGGCGCCCGCGCGGTGACGTTCCACGGCTCCTGGGCCCGGCCGATGGCGGTCGTGATCGCGGCCATCGATGCGTTCGGCGCCGGATCCGCCGCAGCCAGCTGGGACAGCGCTTGGCGCGCCTCGTCCTCAGTGCCCACCACCGGGATGATCTCCCCGAGCGTCATCGCGTTCTGGGTGAGGGTGCCGGTTTTGTCGGCGCACACCACGCTGACCCGCGCCAGGCCCTCGATCGCCGGGAGTTCCTGCACCAGGCACTTGCGCTTGCCGAGGCGGATCACACCGAGCGCGAAGGCCATCGACGTCAGCAAAACCAGGCCTTCGGGCACCATCGGAACCAGCGCCGCTACCATCCGAAGCGCCGAGTCCTGCCAGGTGGCACCTTCCTGCCGGAACTGCACCCAGATCGTCAGGAGGCCAGCGGGGATCAGGAGCCAGGTCACGAACTTGAGGATCGAGTCGATGCCCGCCCGAAGCTCCGAGTTCACCAGCGTGAACTTCGCGGCCTGCGCCGTGATCTGGGCGGCGTAGGCGTCGGCGCCGACCTTCGTCGCCTTGTAGATGCCGGAGCCCGCGACGACGAAGGCGCCGGAGAACAGGTCGTCGCCGATGTCCTTGGCGACGGGATCGGCCTCGCCCGTGAGCATGGACTCATCGGCCTCCAGGTAGTCCTCGGCCACGACCTCCCCGTCCACCACGACCTGGTCGCCGGGGGACAAGACGATCAGGTCGTCGACGACCACCTGGTCGCGGGGGATGGCGGTGCGCTGCCCGTCGCGCAGGACGACGGGGTGGGCCTCGCCGATTACGGCGAGGTTGTCGAGGGTCTGCTTCGCGCGGAGCTCCTGGATGATGCCGATGATCGAGTTCGCGATGATTAGCAGCGCGAACGCCCCTTGGAGGAAGGCGCCGGTGGCGGCGACGATGACGAATAGCACCGCGAGCATCGCGTTGACGCGTGTGAATACGTTGTCGCGGATGATCTGCCAGTTGGTGCGGCCCGAGCGGGGCGGCAGAGTGTTGACGCGGCCGTCGGCGACGCGCTGGGCGACCTCGGCTTGGGTGAGTCCTTGAAGTTCAGCGTTCACGGGTAGCAGCTCGTTTCGCGAGTCGGGTCAGTGCGGTCTTGGCTTCTGGGGGTAGGGCCACCGAGTCGAGTTCGACGGTGGCGCGGTACAGGAGAGCCTCGATCTGGTCCTCGACGATCTCCAGCGCACCGCTGTCGGTGATTATCCGCCGCGCCCGGTCCACCGCAGCATCGTCGGTCGGCGTACCCAGGATGGCCCGGAGGGCGGTGCGGTCGGCCTCGTTGCTGAGGCCGAGCGCCTGCAGCACCAGGGTGGTGCGCTTGCCCTCGCGCAGGTCGTCGCCGGCGGGCTTGCCGATCAACTCCGGGTCGCCGAACACGCCTAGGATGTCGTCCCGCAGCTGGAACGCTTGACCGACGAGGGAACCGTACCGGCCGAGCATCGCAATGAGTTCGGGGGAGCCGCCGGCGAGGGTCGCACCGAGCTGCACCGGGCGCGCGACGGTGTATCGAGCCGTCTTGTACTCCAAGACGGTCGCAGCCTGTTCCTGCTGGGCCTCAAGCGTTGTCGCGTCGGTGGCATCGAAGCCGGCGGCCACGTCGAGGTACTGGCCGAGCAGCACCTCGGAACGCATCTCGGCGACGATTCCTCGCGCCCGGTCCAGCGCTTCGGAGGGCAGGCCGCTAGATTCGAGCATCGCGATGCTCCAGTCGAACAGGACATCGCCCAACAGGATCGCCGAGGCGATGCCGTAGGACTCCGCACGATCGCCTCCCAAGCGTGCCTGGAAGGCCCGGTGCGCCGAGGGTGCGCCTCGCCGAGTATCGGAGTTGTCGATGATGTCGTCGTGCACCAGCAGCGAGGCCTGCAGGAGCTCCAGCGACGCGGCGGCCCGGGTCAGAGCAGCAGCGTCGGCCACGGGCGCTGCCGCGACATAGCCCCACCAGCAAAAAGCCGCCCGGAGCCGCTTGCCGCCGGCGGTCGCGAACCGGGCCTGCTCCAGCAACGGCATGGCCCCGATGCGCTCGGCGATCTCGACCCGCGAGTCGAGGAACTGGGCGATGGCGGCGTCGACAGCCTCAATGAAGTCTGGGGCCTGTGGACTGTGGGATCGGGGCGGCATGTCTGACACCCTATCCTTGTCGCCATGTCGCGCGTCGCCGAACTGCTAGCCCAGGCCGCCGGGCCCCTGCTCAGCTTCGAGTTCTTCCCGCCCCGGTCCGACGAGGAACGACCACGGTTCGACGGTGCCGTCGCCAAGCTGGCGGCCTTCCGGCCGGCGTTCCTGTCAGTGACCTATGGCGCATCCGGCTCGACCCGCGATCGCACCGTTGCCGCGACCGCGACCCTCGCCGCGACGCAGCCCGCGACCGTGGTCGGACACCTCACGTGCGTCTCGCAGAGCCGCGACGACCTGCTGCGGACCCTGGACAGGTTCCAAGCGGCCGGAGTCCGGAACATCCTCGCGGTCCGTGGCGACATGCCGGGCGGGCCGCAGCAGCCGTTCGAGGCGCACCCGGACGGCCTGACCAACGCCACCGAGCTGGTGCAGCTCATCAAAGCCCACGGCGACTTCTGCGTCGGCGTCGCGGCGTTCCCGAACGTGCACCAGCCCGATAACGACCCCGAGCTCGACGCACGCATCGTCGTTGATAAGGCGGAGGCCGGCGCAAGCTACGCCATCACCCAGCTGTTCTTCGAGTCGCACCGCTACGCGGAACTCGTCGAGCGGGTGCGTTCCCGCGGCTGCGACATCCCGATCATCCCGGGCATCGCCCCTCTGACCGTCATCACGCAGATCGAACGCTTCGCCGCGCTGGCCGACTGCCCGCTGCCCGAGGACTTCGTCGCGGACCTGCGCGCCGCAGGCGACCCCGCGGAGGTGCGGCGCGTCGGCATGGCGCGTGCGATCCGGCTCTGCCGCGAACTCCTAGATCTCGGCGCCCCAGGCTTGCAGTTCTTCACCCAGAACCGGTGGCGCGCCACCACCGAGGTGTTGCAGGCCCTCGATTGGCCGTGCCCCTGACGGTTCAAAGGGCGATACGCCAGCGCGACGTGTTGACGTCGAGCACGGTCATCCGCTGCGTGGCGCGCGTCAGGGCGACGTAGAGGATGCGTTCGGCCCCCGGTGCCTCCGCGACGATCTCGTCGGGTGAGACCACTAGGACGCCGTCGTACTCCAGCCCCTTCGCCTGCAGCGCGGTGACGACGATGAGGCGGTCCTCGAGCGCGGCGAGGCGGTCGTCGGCCATCGTCAGGCGCTGTGTCTGCCGAAACCTGGATCGTGGCACGACGACGCCGACGGTGCCGCTGACCTGGCCGGCGAGGATCAGGATCTGCTCGCGCATCGCCTCGTCGAGGCCGGCGGAGTCGCTGGCCAGGAGCTTGGGCTGCAGGCCGGTGGTACGGACCGCCTTCGGCAGGTCGGCGTCGGGAAAGACACGCGTGATGACCTTCGCCGCCAGCTCGAACACCTCGGCTGGGGAGCGATAGTTCGTCGTTAGGGAGAAGCGGCGCAGCGGCGCACGGCCGACGAGGTCGTCCAAGGCCCGCTGCGTTTCGGCCGCGTCAGGATAGGAGCTTTGGGCGGGGTCGCCGACCAGCGTCCACGAGGCCTGGGGGCCGCGACGCCGCAGCATCCGCCACTGCATCGGCGTGATGTCCTGCGCCTCGTCGACGACGATGTGGGCGTAGGTGGTCTGCGGGTCGTCGTCGGGGTCTAAGGCCTGGGAGCGGCTGAGGACGTCGGCGGTCGTCACAAGCTCGGCGACGTCGTCCAAGCCCACGTACAGGGGGTCATCGTCGGGTGCGGCGGGGACGGGGCCCAGCATGTCGAGGAGCTCATCGAGCAGCGCCATGTCCGCGACCGACCATCCTGTGGTACCGGCACCGTCGGCGTCGACCCACTGGAGCGACTCGGCGATGGCGTCCCGTTCGGCCTCGGTTAGGTGCGGGGCGCACGCCTCCAAGATGGGGCGCTCGGCCAGGCGGGCGAGGACGGTCGGGGCGTCGAGCATGGGCCACCAGCGATCCATGAAAGCACCGAACTCCGGGTGGTCGCGGATGGTCTCATCGACTTCCTCGGGG
>CAMCJC010000220.1 GCA_945875065.1 uncultured Propionibacteriaceae bacterium
CTGACCCAGTCCCCCGTGTCCCAGGGGCTGAAACGTCTGGAGTCGAATCTCGGCCTCGACCTGATCCGCCGCTCCGCCACCGGTGCCACCCTCACCGAGGCGGGCCGGTCCCTGCTCCCGCAGGCCCGGATTCTGGTCCGGGACGCCACGGAACTGCAGAGCATGGCCCACGCCATCGCCGACGCCGGGGCCGAGGTCCGCGTGGGGCTGGCCCCCTCGGTGCCGCCGGGCATCGCCTTCGACCTCACCTCCGCGTTGCGGGACGTCGGCCGGGTCAGTGTGCACACGGCCGAGGTGTCGCAGCTGGTCACCCGGGTGGGCGAGGGCCGTCTGGACTGTGCCGTCATCGAGGACCCGGCGCCGACGGGTGAGTTGTCTCGCGGGCAGCTGCACGAGGTTCCCCGGCTGCTCGCCGGGCCCGCCGAAAAGCCCGCGACCTGGGCGGCGTTGCGGGGACACACCCTGCTGGACAACACCGCCGCCGTCAGCCCGGCGGCCGCCGGACGCCTGGCCGACGCCTTCTTCACCATCGGCTTGCACCCGGAGACCGAGCTGTGGCCGGACCGGACGGTCCTGGCCGCGCGGCTCGGTGCCGGAGGCGCGATGGTGCTGCTCACCCCCGATCAACTCGGGGGCCTGCCCGCGTTCCCGATGCCGGCGGCCTTCCACCTGCGGCTGCGGTGTGTGGTGCCGCCGCAACGGGGCGTTGCCGTCGGAAAGCGGGATCTGCGCGACGTCGTGGACCGTGCCCTGCGGCGCTCCCTCGGGCGTCTGGGGGAGACCGGATGACCAGGAGCCTGCGGGCCCGGATCGGCACCGAATTGGTCGCCGCGGGCTGTGACGGTTGGTGCTGGGCGCACCCGGTCGGCGAGGAGGCGGCCGGCGTCGGGGTCGGCGCCGACAGTCAGACCAGCATCTCGTCGATGTACAAGGTCCACCTCCTGGCCGCCTTCTGCCTGGCCGTGGACCGCGGGCTGCTGAATCCGCTCGACGCGGTGACGCTCAGCGCGGATGACGGCCCGGTCGGGACCCCGGGAGTGGGGCTGTTCGCCGACCCCGTGACGATGAGCCTGCGGGATCTGGTGCGTCAAATGGTGGTGCTCTCCGACAGCATCGCCGCCCGGGTGCTGCAGCGGCGTCTCCCGCCGGGCCTGGTCGGGGAGGTCGTCTCCCTGGCGAATCTCGAGGACACCACGATCGTCGCCCCGGGCACCACCGAGTCCGAACTCCCGGCCCTGCCCGAGGACGGCTCCGCGGCCAGCGAGGCGATCCGGCTGCTGGCCTCCTACCCCCGGGTCCGCCAGGATCCGGCCGCCTACCGCTCGGTGAGCACCCCACGCCAGCTGTGCCGCCTGCTGGACTGGATCTGGACGGGCCCGGATCTCACCGGGGTCTCCCGTGCCTTCACCCGGACCGTGCTCGGGCAGCAGGTGTGGGGCCACCGGATCCCCTCCGGCTTCCCCGCCGGGGGCGTGCGCTTCCACGGCAAGACCGGGACGATCGGCCCCGTGCGCGGCGAGGTTTCCGTGGTGGCCGTCGACGAGGAGGCACCCATCGTCGTCGCCGTGATCACCCGTTCAGCCCGCAGCGGCCCGAACCTCGCGGCCGCGGACGCCGCGATCGGCCGCATCGCCCGGTTACTCGTCGATGAACTGCGCATGTCGCGCTGAGATTCCCCACCGGAGAACACCCCGCCGAGCAGGCGGTATTCGTCTCCCGACTGGCCGGAAGTCGTGCGGGAACGTGGTCGCGGTGAGCCCGTGGGCCTAATCTCATCCGGCATGACCACCCGCACCACTGTCCGTGTCTCCGCCCTGCTCGCCGCTACGGCGCTCGCGCTCTCCTCCTGCACCGTGCCCTGGTTCCGGGACGCGGTGGACGAGTTCGTCGCCGCCTTCAACGCCGGTGACGACGCCGGTGCCGCCACACTCAGCGACGATCCCGCCCGGGCCGCAGCCGACCTGGAGCAGCTGCGCGCGGGCATCGGCGGGACCAGCGTGGAACTGGACGCCGGCGGCGAGGAGGACGGCGCCACCGAGATCACCGCCACCTGGACCGTCCCGAATGGCGATGAGTCCACCACCACCGGGACGATCACCCTCTCCGAACAGGACAGCGACCTCATCACCTGGGACAAGCGGATCTTCTCCACGGAGCTGAACGGGGACAGCCGCTTCCTCTACTCCGACGACAAGACCTTCACTCTGCCGGTGACCGACCGCAACGGCACCGACATCCTGTCCTGGACACCTGTCACCGTCGTCTCCGCGGGCCCGGAGCTGATCCCGCGGGCCGGGGAGATCGCCGCCGCCGTCCGCCCGGTCGTGCCGACCTCCACCGCCGAATCCGTCACCGCCCAGATCGAGTCCGGGGACGGCTCCCCGGTGGGGCTGTTCACCCTCCGAGAGCGGGACTTCGCCGTGATGGGGGACGCCCTGCGGGCGATCGAGGGACTGGACCTGCGGGAGGAGGGCCGCATGCTCGGCCCCACCCGGGACACCGCCTCCCCGGTGGACGGCGGCCTGCGCGACTACTGGTCGGAGAAGATCACGGCCGACGCCGGCTGGACCCTCCAGGCCACCTCCCCCACCGGCACGACCATCCTGGGGCAGGTGGAACCGGCGGAGAGCGAGCCCGTGCGCACCACGATGGACCTCGGGGTGCAGACGGCCGCGAAGCGGGCCCTGGAGCCGATCGAGCAGCCCGCGGCGATCGTCGCCCTCAGCGCCTCCACCGGCGGGGTCATCGCCGTCGCGCAGAACGACGCCGCCGACGCCCTCGGCCCCGTCTCGCTGAGCGGGCTGTACCCGCCCGGCTCCACCTTCAAGACGGTGACCACCGCCGCCGCCCTCGAACGCGGCACCGTGGTACCCGACTCCACCGTCGCCTGCCCCGCCACCGCGGAGATCGACGGCCGCGTCATCCCCAACGACGGCAACTTTGCCCTCGGGGACGTCTCCATGACGCAGGCCTTCGCCCAGTCCTGCAACACCACCCAGGGTTTCATCTCCCAGGATCTGGAGCCGGACGACATGAGGAACACGGCGGCGCGCCTCGGGCTGGGCGTGGACTTCACCGCGCCCGGCATGACCACGGTGACCGGCTCCGTCCCCGTCACCGAGCCCGGCGCGGCCCGGGTGGAGGCCGCCATCGGCCAGGGCGAGGTCCTCTCCTCCCCCTTCGGGCTGGCCGTCATGGAGGCCTCCCTGGGCAACAACGGCCGGATGGTGCTGCCGACCCTGATCCAGGGTGAGGAGACCACCGCCGACCAGGACCCCGAGCCGCTCGACCCGGCGACAGTGCGGGCCCTGCGCGCGATGATGGTGGAGACGGTGGACTCCGGGACCGCCGCCAGCCTGAGCGACATCGACGGTCTCGGCGGCAAGACCGGGACCGCGGAGGTCGGGGGCAACCGGCCCGCCCACGGCTGGTTCGCCGGCATCAAGGGTGACCTGGCGTTCTGCACCTTCGTCGCCGGGGCGGAGTCCTCGGGACCGGCGGTGGCGGCCACGGGCCGTTTCCTGCGCGATGACGCGATGTCGGAGTGGCGCTGAGCGGACCCCATCACCCGGGCCGACGCTCACGTCGATCCCCCAAAAGTAGTATTAGTGCAGGTCAGCCCCATTCAGGGGGGCGGAAGAGGACGTTCCGGACAAAAGTCCGCGATACCTCGGGTGGTCACGTCAACTTCTGGGTTAAAAATGAGGGGTCGTTCACTGTCGGTCAACATATTCGAGAAGGTAACCCGGTGTTTTCACGGGAAGCGGGCTGACACGTGGTGAAGATACAAGGAAAGTGACCCTTGACCAGGTAAATTAGTAGTTTCTCACACCGCTAATTGCCTGCTCGAAAGGATCACCTTCAGGGTGAAGACTACCAGCTTCTGCGTCGGTACCCCCGCTCCTGCTCAACTGTGCTCGAATGCCGGGCTCATGTTATTGGCCAGCACCGCCGATGCCGTCGGGGTGGCCGACGCGATTGACGCCGGCCTGGCCGAGTGGCAGAATCCGAACCTGCTGCACACCACCGGGAACACCATGACCTCGCTGGCCCTGGCACTGGCCTTGGGCGGGGATGATGCCAATGACGTCGACCTGCTGGGGCCATTGGTCGCGACCGGGTTGGTCGACCAGGTCCCGTCGGACTCTACAGTGCACCGCCGCCACAAAGAGCTCGCCGACCACGACGACGAAGACGATCGCGCCGGCACGACGGCGGTCCTGGCCGGCATGAAAACAGCCCGCCAGGCAGCGTGGGCCGCCTGCGGTGCCCAGAATCCTGCCGCCGCGGCCAGCGCCGATGCTCCGCTGGTTCTGGATCTGGACGCCACGGAAATCCTGTCCCACTCGGACAAAGAGAAAGCGGCCCCGACGTGGAAGAAGCATTACGGGTTCCACCCGCTGGCTGCGATCATCGACCACGGCGACGGGCTGACCGGTGAACCCGCAGCCGTCCTGCTGCGCCCAGGCAACGCCGGCTCGAACACGGCCTCCGACCACCAGGACGTCCTCGACCAGGCCTTGGCCGCGATCCCCAACCACGTCGATGGTCAGGAGTGGGGGAAGCGGATGCTGATACGCACGGATGCCGCCGGCGGATCCCAGGCCTTTCTGGGCCACCTCGATCACCAGGGCCTGGCGTATTCGGTGGGGTTGCCGGTGACCTGGCAAATTGGTGAGATCGCCTCCACGCTCGGCGAGGACATCAAACAAGGCATCATCCGCGCGGACGGTACCGTCAGCGACACCACGGACGCGTACGTCGCGGACATCACCTCCCGGATGCACTCCTGGGCCGGGGAGCCACTGGGCATCAACCTCGACAAATACCCCACAGATATGCGGATTATCATCCGGGTCGAGCACCCCGCCCGGGGCGCGCAGCTACGCATCACCGATGTAGATGGTCGGCGTGTGCAGGCCTTTGTCACCAACTGTCCCGGGCACGCGAACCGACTCGACGCGCTCCACCGGGCCCGGGGCAGGTGTGAGCAACGCATCCGGGATCTGAAGG
>CAMCJC010000221.1 GCA_945875065.1 uncultured Propionibacteriaceae bacterium
GAAGTTGCCCGACGGGACGCTGAACGACAGCTCGCCCGCACCGGTGCGCAGCCAGATCGCGAAGTAGTACACGACCTGCGCCACCAGCCGCGCCCAGTTGATCGAGTTCACGGCGCCAATTCGGTGCCGGGCCTTGAACTCGGCATCGGAGTTGATTTCCTTGACGATGTCCTGGCAGTCGTCGAAGACGCCCTCGACGGCGAGGTTGACGATGCTCGGGTCGTCGATGGCGTACATCTGGGCTTGCTGGAACGGAGTCATGCGGTCGGCCGGAGATAGCATGACGACGCGGATGCCGGCGCGACCCTTGAGCGCGTGCTCGGCCGACGAACCGGTATCGCCGGAGGTCGCGCCGAGGACGGTGAGCCTCTCGCCGCGGCGGGCGAGCTCGTACGGCAGGAGCTCGCCGAGAAGCTGCATCGCCATGTCCTTGAACGCGGCGGTCGGTCCGTTGCTGAGGTGGCCAAGCCACAGACCGTCCGACAGGCGACTGACGGGGACGACGTCGGGATCAAGGTATTTGTTTGGCGCGTAGGCGCGCTCGCAAACCGCCTTCAGGTCGGCGGCAGGAATGTCGTCGATGAACAGCGAACACACCTCGAACGCGAGGGCGGCGTACCCGTCGTCACTCAGGACGCTGCGCCAGCGCTCGAGGGTCGCGGCGTTGACCTGCGGGTATTCCGCAGGCAGGTATAGGCCCCCATCGGGGGCGAGCCCTTCGAGGAGGATGTCGCTGAAACCGCGGCTGGTGCCGTCGACTGAGCGCGTGGAGACGTATCGCACGCCGCAGGATTTTACTTGAGAATGTCTTGGCGCCGGAAGCTGACCACCGCCACGACCGCTAGCACGCCAAGCAGCGCCGCGAGAAAGCCGAACGAAGGCCAGAAAGTCGTGACTAGGTATTCCTCCGGCAATTCTTTATTCGGATTCCAATAGCCGAGGTACTCGCCATTTAAAAGAGCCTGGATGTGGACGGTCGGGAGGGTCACGAGTTCCCACGGATTCTGTAAAGCCTCGCGTAGCCATTCCGAGCCGATGGCCAGGAGCAGGACAACGACGACTGCCCGCCTGGCCCCGCCCAGCGCGAACGTCACAAGGGCACCAACCGCGGCGGCCAGGACACACGCGACGACGATCCGCAGCAGCATCGGGCCGAGCGACCCGTTGGAGGTGAGTTCGTCGCTACCCCGAAGCGCGACGAACACCAGGACGCACACGGTCACCGCCGACGCGATCCACACGGCCGCGAGCGCGAAACCGGCGGCTGCGGCGGCTACGGCCTTCGACCACAGGACCCGGCTGCGGCGTGGCGTGAACGTCAGCTGCGTGCCGAGCGAGCCGGATAAGTACTCGGCTCCGACGAACCAGGCCCCCACCCCTAAAGCCAGGAATAAGATCAAGAGCCGGCCCTGCTGGACGATGTTGGTCACGTACTCCGAGAACCCGAAGGTGGGGCGCTCGAACATTTGTGGGCCGGTTACGTCACTGGCCTCGATGCACGGGCCATCCCCCGCGCAGGCGGTCGGCAGTCGCGCCTCGGCCTCACTGCCGGCGGCGACCCACGCGTTGTAGTCGGTGACGGCCTCGGAACGTTCTGCATCGCTTAGAGGTCGCACGCTGTTGGCGAACGACCCGGCAAGCCAGGCGGCAAGACCCGCGACGGCCAGCAGGGAGATCAGGAACGCGCGGCTGCTCGCCAGGCGCAGGAACTCGGCGCGCAGAAGGGGCATCATGCGGCTCCCCTCCCCTGCGTCGCGGTGAGGTGCTCGGGCCTCGTCAGCTCGAGGAACACCGACTCCAGGCTGGCCTGCTCGTGACTGAGGTGCGTCGGCCAGAGGTCTGCCTCGCCTAGGGCGCGGGCGACGGCGGCGGCGTCAAGGTCGTCGCTTCTAACGTCGAGGCGGCCGCCTACGACCTCGACACGGTAGCCGCGCTGACGCAGGACCTCGTGCGCGCGCACAGGGTCGGCGACCTCGACGACGACATGCGCCTCGGCGGCGGTCAAGAGGCTGCCGAGATGGCCCTCGGCCAGGATGCGGCCGCGGCCGATGATGGAAACCGAGTCGGCGATGAGCTGGACCTCGCTGAGAAGATGGCTGGAGACGAGGACTGTGCGGCCAGCGTCGGCGAGGGCCCGCATCGTCTCGCGGATCTCGTGAATACCGGCCGGGTCAAGGCCGTTGGTGGGTTCGTCGAAGATCAGGAGCTGCGGCTGCTTGAGGAGGGTCGCGGCGATCGCAAGTCGCTGCTTCATGCCTAGGGAGCAGGTTCGAAACAACGAGTCGGCACGGCCCGCAAGGCCCACCTCAAGGAGCACCTCGGTGACGCGGCGTCGCGGGGCACCGACCGCCGTCGCAAGGATTTCCAGGTTGCGTTCGAGGCTGAGATTGGGGCCGAAACGGGGCGACTCGACGATGGCGCCGACGGAGTCGATCACATCGGGAAGGCGGGCGGGGGCGTCGGAACCGAGGATTGTCATGGTGCCCGAGTCGGCGCGGACTAGGCCCAGCAGCATGCGGATGGTGGTGGTCTTGCCGGAACCGTTGGGTCCGAGAAGGCCGTGGACGCCGCCGAGGGGGACGTTGAGGTCTAGATCGGCGACGGCGCGAACGTTGCGGAAGCGCTTGTGGAGACCCCTGACTTGGATAGCCCACTTGGCGGGCTCGGGATTCCACTGACGGATCATGATGGCGACGATAACCGGATCTTCCCGGATGCGCGTCAGCTTGCAGTCATTTCGCCTTCAGACCTGCGTCCCACCGTCGTCCCAGCCAAGCCGCGCTCACGACACAGACGATGAGGCC
Source organism: uncultured Propionibacteriaceae bacterium (assembly GCA_945875065.1). Lineage (GTDB taxonomy): Bacteria > Actinomycetota > Actinomycetes > Propionibacteriales > Propionibacteriaceae > Arachnia. The sequence continues at coordinate 2,805 of CAMCJC010000221.1, forward strand.
CGGCAGGGCATCAAAGGTTGCTTGGAGGGGGCTGAGGAGGGTCGCGGCGGCGAGGGCGACAACGGCGAGTAGTTGCGGGTCGCGATGCCAGGAGCGGCTGGCGGTGGGTTTGGCATCGGGGAGGCAAAAGATGAGGAACGGCGCGGCCCAGGTGAAGTACCAGGGCTGGGTGCCAGGGCCGAGGACAGCCATGGCGACCAGGCCGCCCACGAGCACCAGCCATGGGTGGGGCTGCGAGCCAGGCCAGGGGCCGTAGCGGCGCAGGAGCCAGCAGGTCGCGGCTAGGACGGCGATGCCGGAGAGAATAGTGAGGCCGGTTAGGGCGGGGGCGGCGCGGTCGGGACCGACGGCGAGCATCATTAGCTGCGCGACCCACGACAGCGGCGAGGTGTTCATCGCCTGGAGGGGGCTGCCAGAACTCGCGCGAGACCAGCCGAACCCGAAGCCGGAAGCGAGAGAGATCACCGCGAAGACGGCGAGGGCGCAGGTCGCGGACACGACGACGCGGGCTGTGACGCGCTGCGCCGTGGGTCGAGGGAGGTTCGCGAGGGCGAGCGCAACTATCCCAGGTCCTGCCGCCGCGCCGGACTGCTTGACTGTCATCGCGACGCCGACAAGGGCCGAGGCCGCTAGTAGTCCAGACCAACCGCCCCGCAGGGCGGCCCAGGCGGCGGCGGCGAGCACGGCGACGAGCAGCGCGTCGTTGTGTACGCCACCGACCCACTGGAGCGCCAGCAGCGGGCAGGCGAGGCCGAGCCACAACGCGGCCGTCGGCGGCACGGCCAGGCGGCGGGCGGCGTCGCGCACCACCCACGCGACCATCGCCAAGGCGGCAACATGGAACAGTCGAAGCCACAGGATGCCGAGGCCGGTGTGGCCGAGGGACAGCCAGCGCGCGGCAGCGAACGTCCACAGCGAGGCAGGGGGATACACGGAAGTCGTGTCGGCCCAATGGCCGCCGACGGGCAGATCCGGAAGCTGCGTCGTCGCGAGGGTCGTTACGTAGGGGTTGAGACCTTCGACGACGGCGCGTCCCTGCGCGAGATAGGCGGCGACGTCGAGGCTGAACAGCGGCGGCGCGAACAACATCGGGACCGCGCTCGAAGCCGTCAACAGCAGAGGATGTCGATAATGCGGCCCGACTCGCCACCAGACGAAGACGAGTAGAGCGACGCAAGTCGTCATGAGGAGGCTGACGATGCGGCCACCCCAGGCCCCCGCCGACCCAACGAGCCACCCGAGCCCGGCGAGCGCGGAGCTGGCTCCAAACCCGACCCAAACCAGCCGGTCCGGGTCGAACGAGGGCAACCGAAGCTTCATCGCAGCCACCTTATAGGGACGGCGAACGAACAGCGTCGCCGCAATCACTCGGTATCGCAATCACCCCGTCGCCACAATCGCGCCACCACCGCATCGGCGACGACGCGCAGGCCCGCCCCTCGCCGCGCTCCTCATCACATCGCCCCCTCTCCCATCCCCCGGGGGCATGCACGAATCGCCGGGCCAGGTGGACGGGCGACGCAAACCCCCTAGCCACAAACCACCCCATTCATCCAAAACGGCGATTCATGCACGGGCCGGATGGCGGCCGACACGATGGCGACGACGCGTCGCGTCACCTCTACCACTTCACCGCTCCGCTCCCTACTCTTGAGGTTATGAGGGGTAAACATAGGTCGAAGGGGACCGCCAAGCAGTTCATCGTCGGCGCTCTCGTGGCCGTGATTCTCGCGGCTGCCGCAGCAGCCTCTTTTGCGGCACTGGGCTGGTTCTCGTGGCAACGTGCGCTGGCGGCGTTCGCTGTCCTGGCGGTGGGGCTGACAATCATCGCGTTCGTAGCGAGTCGGCGCGACCGGGCGCAAGGATCCGCTCTCATCGACCTAGCTCTCGTCGTCCTGGTGTTCGCGACGTTCACGGGGGCTACATGGGGAACTCCCAAGTTCGCGACGGCGCTGCCGGTTGGACTCACAACCGGCTCCGCCGTTTATCTCCTAGACCGGCTGCTCAGCTGGCGCAACGCCAAACGCCCGCCTGTCCCCAACCCGGCCGCGCGGCACGCAGCCGAAGCGGAAAACAGCACTTAACCGGTTCCTCACAGAAGCCCCCAGGGCCTCCTTGTTGCTTCCGCTGCTTGATGTCGTCTACCGAGTGGAGGGGTGTCGATGGGTCGTGTGGGGCTCTGTCGTGGTTGGTTTCTTG
>CAMCJC010000222.1 GCA_945875065.1 uncultured Propionibacteriaceae bacterium
TAGCGGGGCGGAAAGGCACCCGATCGCAAGTTGTCCGACCGGGTTTCGCTACGGTTCCTGCCTAGCCGCGGCAATGCCCGTTAGGCTGGGGGCAGTCGCTTAAGCGGAAGGGATTGGACAATGAAGGTTCTTATCACCGGCGGCGCCGGGTACATCGGCAGCACCGTCGCTTCGGCCTGCGAGGACGCCGGCCACAGCGTCGTCATCCTCGACGACTTCTCCACCGGACGTCGCGAGTTCGTCGGGGAGCGTCCGCTGTACGAAGGCGACATCGCCGACGACGCGCTCCTCGACCGGCTGTTTACCGAGCATCAGATCGACGCGGTCGTCCACTGCGCCGCGAAGATCATCGTCCCCGAATCCGTCACGATCCCACTGTCCTACTACGAGAACAATGTTTCCAAGACCATCCGCCTGTTGAACGCGCTGCAACGCAACAAGGTTGGCCGGTTCCTGTTCTCCTCGTCCGCGTCGATCTACGCCTCCGACGAGAACTTCGTGGTAACCGAGGAGTCGCCGCTGGAGCCGGGCTCCCCGTATGCCCGCACCAAGTTCATGGTCGAACTGATCCTGGAGGACTTCACTAAGGCGAGCGACGTGAAGGTCGCGTCGCTGCGCTACTTCAACCCGATCGGCACCGACCCCAAGATGCGTTCCGGGCAGCAGCTCGAGAAGCCCTCCCACGTACTCGCGAAACTCCTGGAGGCGTGGGTGAACAAGGAGACGTTCACCGTCACCGGCGTCGACTGGCCGACCCGCGATGGCTCCGGGATCCGCGACTACATCCACGTCTGGGATCTCGCTCAGGCGCACGTCGCCGCCCTGGAGGGCTTCGACAAGGCAACGGCCGAGAGCCCCTACCAGGTCTTCAACATCGGCACCGGAAACGGAGTTACCGTCAAGGAGCTGGCGGCGTCGTTCGAGGAGATCACCGGGGAGCCCCTGAAGGTGCAGTTCGGAGACCCCCGTCCCGGCGATGTTGCAGGCGTCTACACTGTCTCGACGAAGGCGCGCGACATCCTGGGCTGGGAGGCAAAGCTCACCGAGACCGAAGCAGTGCGCGACGCCATCGCCTGGTTGCCGGTGCGCCAGGAGATGCTGGGCTACTGAGCGTCGGTGGCCTCGGCCCACAGCTGACGCCGCTTCTCGGCGCGGCGCAGGTCCAACAGTCCTGTCACGGCGAACACCGCAGTCAGGGTGGCCAGGGTCCAGAACAGTTTGCGGATCATGCTGGCAAACCTACCCGCCCGCGCGGCAAGATCGCAGTGGGGCAAGACCCGGGTTACACCCTGAAACGAGCATCGAAAACTGCGGTATGACGCCGCGTCGCGAACTGCGCCCATACGATCGCCCCATGAGGATCCCGCACCTGCGCGCCCCGTCGTGGCTGCTGTACGACGGCGCGGCCGCTGCCTTCGCGTGGGTGGTCCTGGTGCTGCCGATGTTCGCTTATTCGACGGAGCGCCTGGACGAGTCGCTGATCTTCTCGACGCTGATGGTGGCGTCGCTGGCACTGCGGCGGACCTGGCCGTTGTGGGGGGTCGCGGTGTGCGCGGGCGCCGGCATCGGGATGGTGGTTTCGGCCATTCCCCCCTCCCCCGCGGTCGTGATCGTGCCGATCATCGTCTTCTCGGCGGCTAGGCATCTGGGGCGCGAAGCGCTGCTGGTGGTGCTGCCGCTCGGGCTGGCCGCCGCCTTCGTCGGGCCGCTGACGTGGATGCGCCGGGTGCCGTTCGAGGAGCGGTTCTTGACCGGGTCGCTGCTGATCACGCTGTGCCTGTCGCTGGTCGTCAACGCGTATCTGATCGGTAGACGCGCCCGCTCCCATGCCGAACGCTCCGAGCTCGACCGTACCCTCGCCGAGGAACGATTCCTCGCCGGCTCCCGCGATTCACGCCAAGCCAGCGAACTCGCCGACAACAAGGCCAGGGCGGAGGTCGCACGGGAACTACACGACGTAGTCGCCCACTCCCTATCGGTGATCGTCGTTCAGGCCGAGGGTGCCCGGGCACTGGCGCACAAGAAGCCTGAGGCGACCCTGGATGCCCTCGACGTCATCGCGACGACCGGCCGGTCGTCGATCGGAGAGATGCGCCGCATCGTCTCCCTCCTGCGGGGCGAATCCGACGCCGCGTTCGGGCCGACACCCTCGCTGCCGCAAATCCCGGAAATGGTTGCGAAGGCAGGCGATCGAATCACCTTGGAGATGCCCGACGAGGTCCCTGCCGTGCCCGACTCGGTGGGGTTGACCGTCTTCCGCGTCCTGCAGGAGTCGGTCACAAACTTCCTCAAGCACGCCGGCCCGACAGCCGAAGCCCACGCCGTCGTCGCCTTGGACAACGACGCGATCGACGTCCGCGTCACCGACGACGGCATCGGTGCACACGAGAGCGGCGACGGCCCCGGCTCAGGCGTGCGGGGCATGCGCGAGCGGGTCGTCGCGATGGGCGGCACCTTCAAGGCGGGCCCCCGTTTGGGCGGCGGCTACGAGGTCCGGGCTAGGATTCCGCTGCCTTCCCAGCTCGGCCGGAGCTGGCTTACGAAAGGACAAGGCGAGTGATTCGAGTCTTGCTGGCCGACGACCAATCGCTGGTGCGCAGCGGCTTCCGCATGCTCATCGACTCCGCCGACGACATGGAGACCGTCGGCGAGGTCTCCAACGGGGCGGAGGCCGTCGCGACGGTGAAGTCCCGACCCGTCGACGTGGTGCTGATGGACATCCGCATGCCGGTCATGGACGGCACCGAGGCGACCCGCCAGATCACCGCCCTCGGCGGGAACACCAAGGTCTTGGTCCTGACCACCTTCGACCTGGATGAGTATGTCTTCGCCGCATTGCGAAACGGCGCAGCCGGATTCTTACTCAAAGACGCTCTGCCGAACGAGCTTCTCGGTGCGATTCGCACCGTTGCCTCCGGCGGCGCCATCGTGGCCCCCTCGGCGACGCGCCGGCTCCTCGACCACGTAGCACCGAAGCTGCCGGTCGGCGGCCAGCGCGACACCTCCCCTCTCGACGGTCTGACCGAGCGAGAACGCGAGGTGCTGATGGAGGTCGCGCGCGGCGCCAACAATGCCGAGATCGGTGCCCGCCTCTACATGGCCGAGGGGACGGTCAAGACTCACATCGGCCGGCTCCTTTCGAAGCTCCAGGCGCGCGACCGCGTCGGCCTGGTGCTCGTCGCCCACGAGTGCGGGTTGCTCGACTGACCTGATCACCCCCTGAGGACGGGACCATTAAACATGACTCTGGTCATGTTTATACTAAGGTCATGAGCGATCGAGTGGCGCGCCGGCGTGCGGAAACCAGACGGCGGATCTTCACCGAGGCGATGCGGCTGTTCCAGGAGCGAGGCTTCGATAACGTCACGGTCGCCGACATCACTGAGGCCGCAGATGTCGCCAAGGGCACGTTCTTCACCCACTTCCCAACCAAGCGCGATGTCTTCCGGTACATCGGTGCCGAGGCACTCGACGCCCTGCTCGCGGCTCGTTCCGAGGCCGCGACGGTTCGCGAAAAGATCACGCGGATGCTCCAGGCCGCCGTCGCCTGGCACGAGGAGCACGCCGACCTGACCCGCATGATGCTGACTGCCCGTACCGTCAGCCTCGCCACCGACTTCGGCTCGGAGAACCAGCGGGCCTTGGGGGGCGCGCTCGTCGAGATTCTGACTGCCGGCGTCGCCGCCGGCGAACTGCGGGCCGACCTGCCCGTGGTCCAGGCCGCGACCCTGTTGCAGGGCGCCTACTTCCTGACCTTAATCGGCTGGGCAACCGACCCCGAAGGCCCCAGCCTCACCGAACGCATAACAACCGCCGTCGACCTGCTGTTTCAGGGCATGCTGTGAACCAGCGCGGCGTCTTGGCCGGGGCCGGGGTCGGCATGACCATCTCGGCCCTAATGCAGACGCTGCTCGCCAACGCGACACCCCGCATCGTCGCTGAGCTCGACGCCCAGGCCTGGTACGGGTTCGTCGCGGGCAGCTACCTGCTGCTGTCGCTGGTCACGCTGCCGGTGTTCGCACAGGTCGCGGACCGGGTCGGGACGCGTCGCGTCTTCCTGTTCGGGCACGTGTTGTTCGGTCTTGGCGCTCTGGGCGTCGCCCTGTCTCCCAGCATTGGGCTGCTGCTGATCAGCCGCGCCGTCCAGGGCATCGGGGCCGGCGCGATCGTCCCGTCGGCGATCGGCGGTATCGGCCTAGTCTTCGATGGCGCTGCGCGCGGCCAGGCCCTGGCACGGCTCGCGATCGTGCAGGTCGCGGCCAACGCCGTCGGCCCACCGTTGGGCGGTTGGTTCACCGATGGGCCGGGCTGGCGAGTCGGCATGATCGCGGTGTTGCCGCTGTCACTGGTCGCGCTGGCGTTGGCCCGCGGTTTCCCGACGGCCAACGTGCCGGAGGGCTGGTGGCGCATTGATCTTTGCGCCCAGTGGCGGCTGTGGCGCAACTCCGGGTTGGGAACAACCGGTGTGCTGGCGCTGCTCGTCGGCGCGGCGGGCGTCGGCCTGGTCAACTACGCTCCCCTGCTTCTCCAAGAACTGCACGGTCTCCGCGCCTCGATCACCGGCTGGTTGTTGGCACCGATGCTGATCGGTGCCGGCATCGGGACTGGGCTGGCCGCGAAACTAATCGAGCGCACTTGGACACGGCCGGGTGCTTGGGGATGTCTGGTCGCTGGAGCGGTTGGCGCCCTATTCCCGAATGCCTTTGTGGTCGCGTGCGCCCTCGGCCTAGCCGGCATCGGGATGGGCGCGACTCTGCCGCTGCTGCTCCTCGACGCTCAGGCGAGCGTAGCGCGCGAGCACATCGCACAGGCCAGCGGACTCGTCCAATTCGGGCGCAACGCCGGGGCTGCGGTCGCGGTGCCGACGCTGAGCACCTGGCTGGTCGTCGGCCTGTCCAGCCCTCTCGCCCTCCGCTGCCTCTTCGCGACCATCACCGCAGTGGCTTTCGCCGGGTTCCT
>CAMCJC010000223.1 GCA_945875065.1 uncultured Propionibacteriaceae bacterium
ACGCCGCTACCTCTCAGACATCTCCATGCGACACCTCACCAACCTCCTACACCAAAACCCCGAACCCACCACCCTCACCACCGCCTGAAACAACACCACTCAAAGGGACTTGACCGCTGTGACGGCACGGGCCGGCTGGCGATGCACCCCGCGCGAGCGGGGATGATCCGGAGCCTCAACCGTGCGAGACCTTGACCACGAGTGTCCCACCGTGGGACATCCGCATTGACAGTGTGGATACACTGTAGTTATCCGAATACGTTGTACTCAGGGAGGACCGATGACCACGAGCGTGCGCATCCCCGAGGAGACCCAGCAGCGCCTGGACGCGCTGGCGGCCCGGACCCACCGGTCCCGGTCGTTCTACTTGCGTGAGGCAATTGAGCGCGGCTTGCCTCAGGTTGAGTGGGAGTACGACATCGCTCAACGAGTCAGCGAAGTCCGATCCGGGACGGTGACGACCGAGACGCTGGCCGAGGTGGTGGCTGACCTTGGCTTGGACGACTGAGCTGCACCCTGACGCGGCCAAGCAGTTGCGCGCCTTGGCGCGCAAGGACCGGCCGATGGCCAAGCGGATCACCGACTACCTGGCCGACCTCGAGCAGGCCGAGGACCCTCGGTCACGAGGAAAGGGACTGACCGGGCCGCTGACCGGGTTGTGGCGCTATCGGGTGGGGGACTGGCGCGTCGTGGTCGACATCTACGATGACCGCATGGTCATCCTTGCGCTTGACATCGAGCACCGGTCGCGGGTGTACCGATGACCACCCTTGACCTATACCACCGCACCAGCGAGGAAGCCGCTCGCGCGATCGTGGCCACGAGCCGATTCCTCACCCGTGAGAACACGCCGGAAGCGTACGTTTCAACGCACGTTGATGGCGATGCCGTCGCCCGCGCTCTCAACAGCAGGCCCCGCAAGCCCCTCGGCTGGAGAACCCCGGCCGAGGCCTTCAACGAGTACCTACAATCAACCCAACAAGCCGGTGTTGCAACGACCGGTTGAACCCGGTCAGTGCACGCCCCATCGGCGTGGTGGTGTCGATATCGGGCTCGGTCAGACTCTTGATGTTCACGCCCGCCGCATGCAGTTCGCTGATGGTCTGAATCGCCATCGTCTCGCTGCCAGCGATGCGGTCGAGGCGCCGCACTATGAGTGTGTGGGACGCAGGTAGTCCAGGAACGCGAGCGACTGCGGGCGATCCTTGACCCTGCTGGACTCACCGTGATCGGCAAACACCCGCTCCGCACCCGCTGCACGCAACTCCGCCTCCTGAGCCTCGGGGTTCTGCTCGCGGGTACTCACTCGCGCGTAACCGACTGTGCTCATCGCTGCGGTTCTCGGTCTCTGCCCTGACTCGGCGGTGTCCTCCGTTGCGACCCGTGGCTTGGCTTGTAGAACCGGGCCAACACGAACTCGTCGCGTAGCAGCGCACCTGGCGCGAACTGCGTCGCATCGAGCCGGTAACCGGCCTGTTCCGCGAGCTGAGCGAAGAACACGAACTGCGAACGGGTATTGCCCTTACGGAAGCTGTGAATGACGTTCAACTCCCCCCAGCTCTCTGCAAGCTGGCCGACAAACGCCCAGTGATCGAGACCACGCAGCAGATCATTCGCCGCGAGTCTCGCGTACTCGGCCTTGGCGGCCCGGTTCATGACCTCACCGCCAGGGTAGTAGCCGTACACAACCGGCGTCGGATCGACGGGATTGAGCACGTTTGGGCTGTCCTTTGTCATCCGGCCCTCCGGCCCGACACGGGGAACACCAGCCCACCCGTAGACGTCCTGAAAGATGTATCCGTGAACAGCCTTCATATGGTCGTAGTCAGACCGACCGACAACCGGTGACTCATGCAGCTCGCGGATACGGATGGCCGTCGCAGCCTCTTCCATCGTACGCAGTTTCACAGGGTCGAGCTCACCGTAGGGTTTGCCCAGCGCGGTGAACTTGTTGCGCAACACAGACGTACCTGGGATGAAATAGTCATCCCAGATACGAAAGGTGGCACCGCGAGTCATCAGCCTGCACGTGACTGCGAATCGCGGCGATTACCTCGTCTCCTGTCAGCTCGTGTCGAGCAGCGCTCTCGATGATGGCGCGCAGCACCGGGTCGGTCACCTCGTGGCCGGCCAGCGCAAGGGCGGCATCTGCGAACACCAGGTGCTCGTCGGCGACGGCCGGTACCGGCTGGGTGGCGGTGATAGTGAGAGCCAGGACGCGCCCTTCGCAAGAAGGTTTCCGGTCCACCAGACCAACCGAAAACGGCTTAGCTGTAGTTTCGGTGCGGCGGGGTTTCGGTGGCGAGTTTCGGGTGGCGATAGCGTTCGAGCTGACTGAACCTGCCGACGACCCGTGCGCTCGATCGTGCTGCTGTCGCCATGACGGCGCGGTCGAGCGGGATTCGGTAGTGCAGCTCACCGTCGGGGAACTCGTCTTCGAGCTGCGCGTTTGCCTCGTCGACGCGCACGTGCACGACCGCTGTTCCGTAGCCGACGGCCTCGCCATCAACGTGCGTTGAAACGTACGCCTCCGGCGGGGTCTCACGGGTGAGGAAGCGGTGCAGTGCGTCGGCGGGGTGCCGTTGGTCCAGTCTGGGGTGGCCTCGGTCATAGGCAGCGGCGCGTTCTTGCGCGCGTGCTCGTTCGGCGTACCGGCACCGATGGTCCGCTCACGATGCACCCCGCGCGAGCGGGGATGATCCAGAAACTGCGCACACGACGCCGCACACACCGACCCAGCACCTCACCAGCAGCAGACCAAGACCTGGGAACCGAGTCTGATGCATCAGCAGACTCCTCGGCCAAGACACCGAAGTAACCCCTCCAGGTGTTCTTCCCCCTGCCCTCAAGGATCACTGGGTGGGTGCCCCCGTCCAGTGAAGCGGCAACTATCGGGGAAAGAGCCAGACCGCGGTCACCTCTCCCCATCCTGGTCTGCGGCTCTGTCCAACGCGCGTGCAACACTGGGGCAACTGACCCCCAGCGCCTCACTGATCTTCTGCAACGACATCCCACCAGCCCGAAGCTGTTGAGCGGCCGCAAGCCGCTCCGGGGTCATCACTGTGGGGCGGCCGCCGACCCTGCCCTGGGCACGCGCATGCTCCAATCCACGGCGCGTGTTCTCCGGGATCGTGGCCACCCTGAACTGAGCCAACACCGCCATGATCCCAATGATGGTCTCCCCCCACGGCGTCATGGCGTCCACATCTAGCGCAGGCTCAGTCAAACTCCACAACCGCACCCCCGATCAGCGAGATCCGGGATCACCTCCAGGCAATCCCCTCCGTCCCCGCAATCCGATCCAGCGCCCGCACCAACAACGTGTCACCAGGCCTGAGATAGTCCAGACACGTCGACCACTGCGGTCGCTGTGTGGTGCGGGAGGAATGGCCGTGATCGATGAACACACACGTCGCTCCCGCTGCTTCCAGCTCCGCACGCTGAGAGAACCCGGGTTCTGGTCCCTGGCTGAGGACCCGGCGTAGCCGACGACGGCCACTTAGCACTCCAAGCCCTGGGAACGACCCACACTATGACCGCTGCTCGGTGCCCGCGACGTCGTTGGTGTTGGCCTCATGGTCACAGCAACTCGACCAAGCTGTCGCAGCGTCACCGGATGCTGCCTCACATCCCGCGGGAACACCTCCTCAAGCTCCCCACAACCTGATCCAAGCGCACCGTAGTCCCAAGCACAGTCATCACCCTTGACCACATACAATGTCACGACTGTTGGTCATCGTTCGATCCCTTCTCTTCTTGACCCGCGCTGCTCTGCACGAGACGGCTGCTGCACAACACCAGGGCCTCGTCGTTCCAGTGTTTGGATGGGTGGATGGGGGTAGCTCGCACTCAGAAGACGCGATGAGGACGTCATACCTCCTTCAGAGTGTCCGCGCAGGAGCGCAGCCCACTGCATGCAACGTTCCTTGACGCCGTCCAGCTGCTCAGCACTGACACCGTAACGCTCGACATCACGGATCGTCACTCGACGCACGGCCTCCAGTTGTTGAACAAACATGCTCACCTCGAAACCGATGTCACGCTCGGCCGCCGCGCGCACCAGGTTCTCATCCGTGAACCTGCCCCACCTGCGGATGGCATCAAGGTCGAGGTAGTCGCGCGGTTCACCGCGTGAGTAGACCGCAGCGATTTTGTTGCCAACCGCATCCTCCACACTCAGCACCGGGCCGACATCAAGCTGCACCGGGTCGTTCTCGCGCCAATCCACCCCCATGTCGATGTCGAACCGCTGCCCCTCAACGGTAAGGACTTTCAATCGTGCGAACTGTGCAACGCGTCGGGCTTCCTCGACCTCGTAACCGTTCTCCCGCAGGTCGGCGACGACATGATCGACAGCCCTCGCGAACTCGTCGGCATCCTGCGTCATGGTAAACAGATCCACATCCTCAGTCGGCCGGTCGATCAGCCCGTGTTCACGGATCGCACCAGAACCGGCCAAAACGAAGCCGGCCTCGGCAGTCCTGGACAGGGCAATGCGCGCCATTTTCCGCTGCGCTTCGATTCTGCTGCTCATGTACTCACCTCAGTTCGCAGGTTGGGGAACCGAGCCTCCCACATCGCGCGAGCCCGTCTTGGCAGCAAGAGCGTCGGCCAAACGGCGATCAACCGATCACGATTCAGGATCGCCACCTGATCGGCCACGGTCCCCTCAGCAACCACCGCACGATAAGCCAGACCAACACCACCCTCCTCATCAAGATCAACACGGCCTCCTCCTGGAGCCCACAGCACCGTGTGGGGTAGCTCAACAACGCCGCCGGATGGCCCCTTCAAGTCATCCAGGCTCTCAGGGAGGGCATAGGGCTTCACATCACGGAAGAACACCCTGCCATCGCCACTCTCGCCATCGGATACCACACCCATTGACTTCTCCTTCCACCTCAACCAGGTTCATCGTAACAAGCTTCCCGAAAACGGTCTAGAGGAAGTTTCG
>CAMCJC010000224.1 GCA_945875065.1 uncultured Propionibacteriaceae bacterium
AACTTGACCCTCTTACCGGACTTGCGGAGCCGGTCGACGGCTTCGCGGAGCCCGGCGGGGTCGAGTCCCTGATCGTCGCAGGGGACGTGGCACACCTCGGCCTGGTAGCTGGCGAAGGTGCCGAGCGCCCCGACGTACGACGGCGACTCGGCCAGCACGACATCCCCCGGGTCGCAGAAGACGCGAGTGACGAGGTCGAGGCCCTGCTGGGAGCCGGCGGTGACGACGATGTCGTCGGCTTCGACGCGCGACTCCTCCTCGGCCATCACCTCCACGATCTGCTCGCGTAACCCGAGCTCGCCCTGTCCGGAGCCGTACTGCATGATTTGGGTGCCTTGCGTTGCGATCAGCTTGGCGATGTCGGCGGCGATGCGCTCCAGAGGCAGATCCTTGATGTTGGGCATGCCGCCGGCCAGGGACACGATCTCCGGCCGGTTGGCTACGGCAAACAGCGCCCGGACCGCTGAAACCTTCAGGCCGTTGGTGCGATGCGAATAGAACTCGACGAACGGGTCAAGCTGCGTGTCGTGTCTAGGGCTCACCCGCATAACCGTACTCGCGTCTCGGCACCGTGAGTACGGATGAGCCAGATCTGCGCCGAGCGGATGACGCCGGCTATTTGCCGCTGACGGCCGAGTAGAACTGATCGACGAGCGGGGCCAGAGCGTCGGGCGTCTGATCGTTCTTGCCCGAGACGACGACAGCGGTGCTATCGAGGATGCGCACGCACGTCGACTTGCCGTCGATGGTGCCGCAGGAGGCTTGGCCAACCTCGACCGCGTCGACGATCTCGAAGTACTTCAGGAACTCTGGGAGTTCGGGGGCGGGCCGCATCAACTGCACGACGATTTGCTCGCTCCCGTTCGAGTACTCCGAGCTGACTAGGGTCGACGGTGTTTGCGAGGCGGGGGTTAGCTGGCTGGGCGAGGATTGGATACCGGCGATATAGTCACCGACCTGCTGCGGCAGCTTCAACTCCCATTGCTCGCTCGACTGCGTCGGATTGCCGGGCGAGTGCCCGCCGCCGAGGCTGGAACCCAGCCAGGCGGCGAGCACGAGCAGCGCTACGACGGCGCCGATCCCGGCGGTCTTGACCCACAGCGGCAGCGGCGGCTTGCCGCCCGACTTCGGCACGTTCTTCCACTCGCCGACCTCGCTTGGGCTTTGCGCTGACCTGCGGGCTCGCGGGATCACCGCCGTGTCGTCGAGGTCGACGGGAGGCTGGGTCGGTTCGGCGAAGACCTCCTCGTCGGCGGGGATGCCCCGCCTGGGCCGAGGAGCACCGGGCTTGCCGCTGTCGCTCATCAGATCAGCTCGTCGAGAACCTTCTTGAGAGCATTCTTCGACTTGCCCCCGGACAGCGACTTGACGACCTGCCCGCCCTGGAAGAACTGGAGGGTCGGCAGGGACAGGATGCCTTGCTGGGCGGCGAGCCCAGCCTCGGCGGTCGTGTCCACCTTCACGAACTTCACCCGGTTCTCGTATTCGCGGGCCAGCTCGTCGATGATCGGCGCCAGCTGCTTGCACGGCGAGCACCAGTCCGCCCAGTAGTCGACGACGACGAGCTCTTTGGCGAGCAGGACCTCGTCAGCAAACTGGGCTTCCGAAATGTTGTTGACAGCCACGGTGGGCCCCTTTCTTATTTCAGGACTCGTTCGCGGCGAGCCAGCGTTCAGCATCGAGGGCCGCACGGCAGCCCGAGCCGGCGGCGGTGATCGCCTGCCGGTAGGTGTGGTCGACTAGGTCGCCGCACGCGAACACCCCGTCGAGGTTGGTGGCCTGCGAGCCGTCTTTGACGAGCACGTAGCCGGCCGGATCAAGGTCGACCTGGCCCTTGACGAGTTCGCTGCGCGGGTCGTGTCCGATCGCGACGAACACGCCGGCCGCGTCGATCTCGCGCTTCTCATCGGTCGTGACGTCGCGGAGGGTGACGGAGGTGACCTTGTTATCGCCGTTAATCGCCTCGACCACGGAGTTCCACGCGAAGGACAGCTTCGGGTCCTTCTCGGCGCGGGCAACCATCGCCTTGGAGGCCCGCAGTTCGTCGCGGCGATGGACGAGGGTGACGGACGAGCCGAACCGAGTCAGGAACGTCGCCTCCTCGACGGCGGAGTCGCCGCCGCCGACGACGACGATCGGCTTGTCCCGGAAGAACGCGCCGTCGCACGTCGCGCACCAGCTGACGCCGCGGCCGGACAGCCGCTCCTCGTCCGCCAAACCGAGCTTGCGGTAGCCGGAGCCCATCGCGAGGATCACGGCCTTGGCCTCGTAGGTCTTGCCGGAGCCGTCGACGATCTTCTTGATCGGGCCGGTCAGGTCGACCTCCTCGACGTCCTCGGTGATGAGCGTCGCGCCGAAGCGCTCAGCCTGACTGCGCATCTGGCCCATCAGGTCGGGGCCCATGACCCCGTCGGGGAAGCCGGGGAAGTTCTCGACGTCGGTGGTGTTCATCAGGGCACCGCCGCCGGTGAACGCTCCCTCGAACACAATGGGGTTCAGCGCGGCGCGCGCGGCGTAGATCGCTGCGGTGTATCCGGCGGGACCGGATCCGATGATGATGAGTTCGTGAGTCATGATCCCCTTAACGCTTCTCGATGACGATTCATTCTATGTGCAGCGCACGAAAGGTCTAGAAGGGGCGACCCCGCGCGGGTTTTCGAGACTCGGGTCCTAGAATCAGTCTCAAAGCACTTTTAGGAAGGTTCGTCGTGCCGAAAATCGCCGCCCCCACCGTCGCCGAGCACCGCGCCATGATCCAGCGGCGTCTCGTCGACGCCGCCGAGGAGATCATGCGCTCCGGGAGCCCCGACAAGCTCACCGCCGGCGCCGTCACCGCGGCTGCGGGGATCGCGCGGAACAGCATCTACCGGTACGTCGAATCCGTCGACGACCTGCGGGGCCTCGTCCTCGACCGCTACCTGCCGGCATGGCTGAGCACCGTCGAGGCCGCGCTCAAGGAGGTAGACGACCCGGGGGAGCGGATCGTGGTGTGGGTCGGCTGTAACGTGCGGCAGGCCGCGGTCACCGGGCACGGCTGGTTGATGGGGCTGTCACACGGCGGTGCCGCGTCGGAGACGACGCGACGCGTCATGGAGAAGGCGCACGCCATCATGCGCGACGCCCTCGCGAACGCGTGGCGCCAGCTAGTACCCGACCCCGACCGCTGCCGGCTCGCGGCGAACCTGACCCGCGGCGTCCTGGAGTCGGCGTTTCGGCAGGTGGACGCGGGCGTCGACGTCGACCTCGTGGTGGAGGTCGCGGAGCAGGCGGCGCGCGGGCTGGTGTGGGGGATCACCGGCGGGACCGCGTGAGTCGCGTCGGCTGCAAGCCGGCGACATCCGTCGGCGGCGCGGCCCTAGGGCAGCACCGCGACTTTCAAGCCGGCACGTTCGCGGACGGCGGCGACGGCGGTATCGAGGTCCGAGAGCGGGAACTGGTGGGTGACGACGGAGGTGACGTCGAGGCCGGTCGATAGGAGGCGGACGGCCTGGGCGACGTCGGCGCGGCGGGCGTTGGAGCCGCCGGTGACGACGAGTTCCTTGTAGTGGATCAGGTTGACGTCGACGGGGGCGCTGGAGCCTTTCGGGAAGCCGGCGAAGTAGTTGACCCTGCCGCCGATGGCCGCCAGCTGAAGGGCCTGGTTGGCGAGGGTGAGGTCGCCGACCGCGACGATGACGGCGTCCGCCCCTTTGCCGGTGATGGCTGCGATCTCCCTCGTCAAGGCGTCGCCGGTGGCGGCGGTAGCGTGAGTGGCGCCGAGGCGTTCGGCGGGTTCGAGGCGAGCCGGCCGGCCGGCGGCGATGATCGTCGTAGCCCCCGCCTTTTTGGCCAGCGCGACGTGCAGCAGCCCGATCGGGCCGGTGCCGAGGACGACGACGCTGTCGCCGGGCTGCACCGCGACCTGCCGGGCGCCGTTGAGGCAGCAGGAGACGGGCTCGGCGAGGGCGAGGGTCGTCGCGGGCAGCTCGCGGTCGACGACGATCAGGTTCCCATGGTCCATCGCGACCTTCGGGACCAGGAGGTATTCGGCGAGGCCGCCGTCGATCTCGTAGCCGAACAGCTTGAGGTCGCGGCAGAGATGCTCGCGGCCGGCCAAACAGGTGTCGCATTTCAGGCATGCGACGACGATGGAGCAGGTTGCCTGGGCGCCGACGGGGGCGTCGACGCCGTCGCCGACCGCGGCGATGCGCCCTGCGAACTCGTGGCCGAGGACGACGCCGGGGCGTACACCGGCGGTCTTCGCGCCCGAGATGATGCGCAGGTCGGTGCCGCAGATCGTGTTGGCCTCGACCTTGAGGAGCACCTCGCCCGGGCCGGGTTCGGGGACGGCGACGTCCTTGAGGCGTAGTTGATCGATCCCGTCCAGCACCGCTGCTTTCATGGTCATGGGGAGAGTCTACGGTCCAGGTTGTGGATTTTCACACGAGACTTGGTGCGTCCGCCTATGGTTGTTAACAAGTCCCCCGACGACGAAAGGGCTACGCGATGACGCGCCTAGTAAACAACCCCTCCGAGTTTCCCGCCGAGGCACTGAAGGGCTTCGTCGCCGCCAACCGCCGCTACGTCAAGGCCGTCCACGGCGGCGTCGTGCGTTCCACCGCCACCAGGGCGGGGAAGGTCGCGGTCGTTTACGGCGGCGGCTCCGGCCACTATCCGGCGTTCGCCGGCTGGGTTGGGCAGGGCTTCGCCGACGGCGCGGTCTGCGGGAATATTTTCTCGTCGCCCTCGGGCGCGCAGGCGTACTCGGTGCTGAAGGCCGCAGAGCGGGGCGCCGGGGTGCTGATGGGCTTCGGAAACTACGCGGGCGACGTCCTGCACTTCGGGCAGGCGATCGAACGGCTGCGGGCCGAAGGCATCCAGGCCGATACCCTCGTCGTCACCGACGATATCGCCTCCGGCGGCAAGGACGAGCTTGAGAAGCGACGCGGCATCGCGGGCGACTTC
>CAMCJC010000225.1 GCA_945875065.1 uncultured Propionibacteriaceae bacterium
GGCCTGCTCCCCGGGGCCGTACCTGGAGCTGTTCGCCAGGAGGTCGCGGGAGGGGTGGACTTCGTGGGGCGACGAATCGGCGCCGGAGACGACGCCCCAAGGAAAGAGCCACCTAGGCTACGCGGGAGGCCCGCTGATGACAGCGCACCAGCGCTCCCCAAAAGCAGACCCACTATTCGAGTGAGTGCAGCCCAACCGGTGTGCTCGCACCAGTATCGGAAGGACCAGGGCGGCGGAATCGACTTACCAGGAGGCGGCGGGACCCCACGCGAGCCGGTGACCCTGGGTCGAGGGCAGGTCTCCCGCCTGAAAAGGCCACGCAACCAGCTGACACGAGACTTGCGAGGAGAACGGACATCGCCATACCCACTAGATCACCAGCCTCGCCGTTCTTGAGGGGAGTCTGCCACCCTCACCCGACCCTGACTCATCGACTGCATGCCTCGTCAAGGGCCACGCTGCCTAGCTGCCGTTGCCACTGGCTAGAGCCACATGGAAGCTGATCTCAGCACCCATCGCATCCAGCAGCATCGCCAAGTCCGCCAGGGACAGATCTACGGTGCCGGCGAGCGCACGACACAAATTATCGGGGGTCACACCGAGAACCTCAGCAATCGCCTGCGGGGTGCTCCCGCTGTCACTGACTGCCCGCCGCAATTGCTCAAACAACTCGGCGAACGCCCGTTCGTTGCGGGTCGGCACCGATTCTTGAGCCCCGGGCTCTCGTCCCGCATCTGGTGTGGTCACTGGTTGATCTCCTCTCCGTTGTGGGATTCACTATCTCTAGGTTCCCTCAGCCCGTATTGAACTGAAGGTTTCGCATTCGACGGACACAGTCACGTTCCACGCAAAGTGGCAAACCTTGATGGTCCTGCGGGAAGACGAACCAGCTACCGCATACGCTTAGGACTACATCGCCGTCGATAGTGCTTTGGGTCAAACGGACGCGATGCACCACATGCGTCACAGAACCCGGCTTGAAATGCCCTGCCCGCTCGGGGCACTCGCCTGTTAGCCAGCTATAGGGCGCCCCGCGTCGCCGCTCAGCCTTAGCCTTCCAGCACGGGGATTCCGACAGCTCGGAGATTGACTCCCCGTGCTTTCCGACGTCTCCTTCAACCGGAAAGTCATCAAGGACCTTGCGGATCACCGGGTGTCGCAGCCCGTGCTCCGCCTTCGCCGTCCCGGCGCGCCCATCCTACGCGAGACGTTGATCGAGCGCATCATCCCAGTCCGCAGTTAGACCATCGCGTAGACAACGCGGCGCTGGACATGAGGGGATGTTCATGCCAATAGTCTGCCCGAGTTGTCCAACAGAATCCCGGCTGGCAGGTCCTTCAGTGCCGCCTCGTGACCTCTGGGTGCGGCCCTCTCCAAGTACCCCAACACCTCTGCTGGGCTCCAGCCCTCTGCCGCTCGAGCCCAAGGGCAGGCCTCCCCCTAAGGCGCCGACTTACTGGCGATCAAGATCCTGTGGGGGCCATGCCTAGGAAGAGAACATCCTTGGAGGTTTATTCACAGGGCACACTTTTGGCAGTAAAATCCCTAGTCAAAGCAGATTTAGGGATGGCTGTGAATAAGCTTCTTGGTGTCAAGCGGTGGAAGCAACGAGTAGGCGTTCTTATGCCTCACGTTGGGGTTGGGCCATCCCAGGGCTGCTCTGGGACGTCCACCCATTGTTCTTCGGCAATGACGCCTGCGGCAACAGGTGGTGCGTGTGGTGACCTGGGTGCCCTTCAGGTCAAGAGGTGGTCACAGATTTCAGCCCACCTGATGCTCGATTGGTCCCTCACCCCTACGCAGTGACGAGGATCAACGAAGACACATCCTTGGTCTCGGTTGCTAGGGTCAGGTGTCCCCATAGCCAGGACGGCGGAATGCCCTGAGCGCCAACAGGAGCGTGACGGTTAGCCAAATGACAGAACCGAGAACTGATATCCCCCAACCGCTAAGAGAACCATCACCATCCATCGGAACCTGCAGAGCCGAGAACAGGACTGAACCAAGACTTGCCCGGCTCAAAGCCTTCAGGAACTCCCCAACCACGCCTGAAAGCAAAGTGGACCCCACACCGAGGGCTAAAGGCAGCACAAAGAGAAGGGTCATGCCCACCGCCACGATCACTGCACCCCGTTGCAGCCAGGCAGCACCGGCGTGAGCCAACGCCACCAATAAACTGCCAAGCACCAAGGCCACCACCAAATGAACAAGCGTTCCTGGCTCGAATCGCAGGTCTGACAAGGCAAAAGCAGCCACCACGCCAGTAAAAGTTGTTGCCAACCCTAGCAACAAGGATATGAGCATCCAAGAGCACACTCGCGCCGCAAAGAGCAGCCCACTCCGGGGAACCAAGTATTTTGAGGTAATAACCATTCCACTAACAATCTCCCGGGGTACGTAGTTGCACGTCGCTAAACTGAGGACCAAGGAGATTACGATGGTGCCGCTGGTCAGTACATCCGCATAAGTGATAGGCGTTGCCGACTGTAGGTCCGCGACGGTAGACAGAAGTGCTGCGCCCACCCCGGAGAGTATCCCCAGCACACCAGCCACTACGATCCACACAGGCACCCCGCCCGGTGCCCACAGTTTCAGCGTTTCGGCGCGGAGAATAGTCCAAAACGTCTGGGGCCGGTTTCCCTCTAACTGCGTTGCATCGATGGTCCTGGTCACTGCATGCCCTCCCTCACCTCAGAATGGTTCTCGCTAGCATCGAACTGCTCAAAGTACACGTCCTCCAGACGTTTGGATTTACAGGCAAGAGATGTGAAGGAGGTAGAGCTTCTTCCCAGAATTGCGGCAATCTGATTGATTGACACACCGACCACCTCAACGACACCATTGACTACTTGAGCAGTCACCCTTTCCGCTTGTAGCAGCTTCAGCAACGCTTGGGAATCTTGAGTAACGACTGAAATGATATCCGTGCTCTCCGATTGGAGTTCCCTCAGACTGCCACTACGAGATGTCTTTCCGTCTTGCAGCATAACAACATCATCAGCAACCATCTCCAACTCGCTCAATAAGTGGGAGGAGAGTAACACACACCGTCCTGCCTGCGCGGCACTTCGGAGATAATCTCGAAGCCATCTAACACCGGCAACGTCAAGTCCATTGACTGGTTCATCAAGAACAAGATTCTGAGGTTCTCCCATAAAGGCTGCCGCCACCCCCAGCCGTTGCCGCATTCCAAGGGAATACTCCGCTACCCGTCGGTCGGCCGCATCAGCCAAACTAACACTTTCGAGGTAGTAATCTCCCTGCGACCGGGGAATCCCCAGCAGATCTGCCGTATAGGCGAGATAGCTCCGGCCAGTCATCATTCCAGGGGTATGCTGAGGCCCCAGATAAGCACCGAGAACCTTGCCTGGCTTCAGAGTTCTCCGGTAAGGTAAACCGTCCACCTGGGCATATCCCCCCTCTGCCGGCAAAAGCCCCAGTAGTATCTTAAAAGCCGTACTCTTGCCTGCTCCATTGGGTCCGACGAATCCGGTAACCCGCCCATCTTGAGCCGCAAAAGAAAGCCCCTGAAGCACACGTTGATTCCCGAATGATTTTACGACGGTAGAAAACTCAATCATGATCCCTCTTCGTCCCATCTCCCAGGTGTCTTTAATTATATCAACCAGCAGTCTGGTGTCAAGTCGTGGTAGCAACGAATAGTTGTTTAAAGATTTCTTGTGGGGCGTGGTAGCTAAGGCAGGCTTGTGGGCAGTTGTTGAGTTTTTCACCGCAGCCACCAGTGTCGCCACTAAGCTACGACCCCGTTAGCAACTTACTCAAAGATTCATAGACCCTTTCATTTCCTACGAGACATCGATGAACTACCCTGGCATGAGCCCAGCCAATCAGCGTCAAATTGGCCCACTTTGCGCCGGGTAGGCGGCGCTCAACCAGCAGAGTTACCGACCGGTTTCGGTACGCAGTGACCCGGGAGGCCAAGGCTACATCCGACCAAATGATCAACCCATTGACCCCAGCAAGTGTCACACGACCACTGAGATATCGGATGAGCACCGAACTCCCGACTAGCGTCAGCACCGCTCCCCCAAACACCACTGCGACGTGATATCGCCCAAGCCAATACGCTACAAGCAAAGTGATAGAAATAACGCTCAGCGGGCCAAGGACCATCCACGCAGGACGCCGCACGAATAGTTCAGGAACAGACCTCCCTAGAAGATTCTCCACGACCTGGCGAGCGGTCTGAGTCGCCATGGAAGGGAACGTGAGAGCGCCAGAGCTCTCCTGCCCCAGACGCGCAGTGCTGATCACCACACGTGTGGTCCCAAACAACATATCGATCGGGCTCCGCACCATGGTAACAGCCGCCACCTCCCGCTCCGCAACAGCATGATGCATCCTCTCCAACACACCGTAAGAGAACACCAGTTCTCGCGAAGAGCGTTCAATACGGAACTTGCGGTACTTTACCCACGTAGCCACAGCCATCACCACCGCGAGCCCCGCTACTCCAAAAGCGATCATCCGCGGATCGGTCCAATGAATGGAACTGAGGTTCGTCCACTCCCCTAGATCCTCTACGACTCCAACCGCCCCGGCTACAACGACTAGCGGATAGCCACTAGATACTGCCGTGGCCACTATATCGCGGACACTAGCGGTATAGATGAGCGGCGAGTCACTCGATTCACTATCTTGAAGAGCCGGAAGAGGCTCCGGGGCCGTTTGAACCTTCTGGAGCACCTCGTCCTGGAGCAACTCGTCGCGATCCTGCCTATGGGCCGAAATAATCGCCAGGAGGTCTTCGCAGTCCGAAGGAGATAGTGCCGGCATCCGGAGAGTTTTTTCCGCTCCAGCCGCTGAAATCGTGAGCATCTGCAGCCCACTTATGCGTTGCGATAGGGGTTCATTAACCTGAGCAGAGGTAATCTGAGCAAGTCGCGTATGTCGCACCTCAGGGAAAAGCCAACC